>URYB01000236.1 GCA_900552085.1 uncultured Lachnobacterium sp. | reverse complement strand
GGACATTACACTTCTGTTTTTCACATATGTCCATTTGCTCCATTTTTGCTGAATTATCATAATGAATGAAATTACTGAGAAACCGAAGCGAGGTGCGTCATATGCTTTTAACAGAGTTTGATGAAAAGAAATTTGCCAAGTCCATATGGGAGGAGGGACACGAATCTGGTTACTTAGAATGTCGCAATTCAATTCTTAAGATCATGGATGAAATCAACAACGGAAATGATACCGTGGAAAAACTGGTTGCATTAGGATATGATGCAACACTTGCCCAAAAAGTATTGGAGAAAAAATAAACCGGAAACGATTATGCAATGTTGAATGGAAAAATTCATAAGAAACACAACTCCAAAAAGCTGTAAGGACTGATCAGACTGTGTGATGTGATCAACGCTTACAGCTTTTCTTGTATATTTTCAGACTTAATGTTTTATGGATTCAGCCTTAAATCTCATCTTCTTTTTCCAGATATGGAACCTCTTTTTTTACAGAATCCGGATATTTAATGCCAGCACCTGTACTAAGAAGCACAACCTGATCCTCTTCTTTGACAAAACCGGATTTCCTAAGTTTTGCTGCGGCTGCATACAAAGCTGCTCCCTCCGGGCAGACAAATGTTCCTTCGGATTCCGCCAGTGATAAAACGGCATCCAATATCTCATCATCTGGTACAGCTACAGCAGTTCCATCTGTTTCATATAAAGCTTTTAGCACCAGAAAATCTCCAAGAGCCTTCGGTACATTAATTCCAAATGCTGCTGTCTTTGAATTTTCAAAAAATTCTGATTCAGACTTTCCTTCCTGAAAAGCTTTTACGATTGGTGCACACCCCTCCGCCTGCACTGCAACAAGCCGTGGAAGTTTTCCTTTGATCCAGCCAAGTTCCTTTAATTCCAAAAAAGCTTTATAAATTCCAATGATTCCAACACCGCCTCCGGTCGGATATAAGATTACATCTGGAAGTTTCCATTCAAACTGCTCGGCAATTTCATATCCCATCGTTTTCTTTCCTTCAATGCGATATGGTTCTTTTAAAGTGGAAGCATCGAACCAGCCGTGTTTTTTTAATGAACGGGCAACAATTTTTCCGCAGTCACTGATCAGTCCTTTCACCAGATAAAGGTCTGCTCCTGCTGCCGCGCATTCATTTCTTGTGATTTTAGGTGCATCCTCAGGCATTACAATCACGGCATGAATTCCAGCCCTCGCACTGTAAAGTGCCCATGCTGCTCCTGCATTTCCATTTGTCGGCATTGCAATTGTTTTAATTCCAAGCTCTTTTGCTTTGGAAATACCGACTGCTGCTCCTCTCGCCTTAAATGTTCCAGTTGGAATAATTCCTTCATCCTTTATAAAAAGGTTTGGTATCCCAATCTTATTTCCCGCTTTTTTTAACGACAGGATTGGTGTTCCTCCCTCTCCAAGCGATACGATATTGTCCACATCCCTGACCGGAAGAACTTCCCGGTAACGCCATAGACTCCATGAACGATCTCTTAGCGAATCCTTTTTCCATTCCTTTGCCGCTTTTTGCAGATCATAACGTACCAAAAGCGGCGAACCACATTCGCACAGCTGCTGTACCTCATCTGCTGAATAGATTTTTCCGCATTTTGCGCAATATAATTCTTTGATATAGCTGTTTGTTTTTTTGCCCATTTTTCTTCCTCTTTTCGCATATTTTAATAGTTCGTCCGCCTTTATCAGCCACTTATAGTTTCATCTCTGCAATCAGTTTTTTAAGACGTTTTACAGCTTCCTTAAGTTCTGCCAGGCTGCTTGCATAAGAAACTCTGATATATCCCTTACCTTTTGTTCCAAAAACACTTCCCGGTACGACTGCCACATGTGCCTGATGAAGCAGCAGCTCTGCAAACTTTTCATCCGTTATTCCAAGTGCTTTGATATTGATCCACAGATAAAATGCTCCGTCCGGTGTTCGACAGGAAAGTCCGGGAATCCCGTTTATCTCCTGCACAAGATAATTTCTCCGTCGTTCATATTCCTCCACCATCGCCTGCACCTCTCCGCTTTCATCCCGGAGTGCACATACGCCGGCCTCCTGTACAAACGATGCTGCGCATGTTGTCACAACCTGATGCAATTTTGCGATCTGTTTTACCAGAGATTTAGGCCCCGCAAGATATCCAAGACGCCATCCGGTCATGGAATAGGTTTTGGAAAAGCCATTTAAAGTAATTGTGCGCTCCTTCATTTCCGAAAGTGATGCAATACTTGTATATTTTTTCCCATCGTATATAATTCGCTCATATATCTCATCAGAAACTACAATCAAATCATTTTCCTTTGCAAATGCAGCAAGCTGTGTCAGACTTTTCTGATTCAACACGCTTCCGGTCGGATTACCCGGTGACACGATAATAATGGCCTTTGTCTTCGGAGTAATCTTTGCAGCAAGTTCAGAAAAATCCGGTTGAAAATCCCGTTCTTCTGTCAACGCAAATGGAACAGGTTTTGCTCCTAATACCTGTGGTATGTTGTAATAATTCATCCAGACCGGATCGGGTACAAAAATTTCATCTCCAGGCTCCAAAATCGCACTTAATGTGTCAAAAACCGCCTCTGCAAGTCCGTTTGTAATCAGAATCTCATCGGGCGTGTAACAGACGTGATTCTGTACTTTTAACTTTTGTGCTATAGCCTCGCGAAGTCTCAGGATTCCTGCATTTTGCGTATAAAATACTTTTCCTTCCTGAAGCGCCTCTGCCGCAGCTTTCTTAATGTATTCCGGTGTATCAAAATCTGGTCTTCCAAGCTCCAAATGCACTACATGAATTCCGTTTTTCTCTAATTCAACAGCCTGATCATTTACCTTGCGGATTCCTGACGGAACCATATGCTGAACTCTCGGATTTACTATTTTGTCATAATTCATCTTATCTACCTCCATCTTGAACATCAGCCCATTTGCTTTCAGCAAATGGGCTGATGATTGTAATGCATCAAAGATGCATTGCCCCTACATGTCAAGTTTTCATAGAAAACTTGGCACTATCGGTTTCTAGCACTGAAGTTTCGGAATGCCAAGGTGTTTTCCTGCCTCACATAAATTCAGATAGGATTTCTCACTGATTGAAATGCCAAGACGCCTGTTTTCTTTTTCTTTATCAAATTCTTTTTCTCCTGCTATGTATATGCGACTGCAACCATCCGCTTTTGCAGCACTATGAATATCATCCGCAAGCTGCTGCATACGCTTCTCCGTCTCTACTTTGTCACCAAACATACCATAATCAATTGCATAAAAACACTGGCTGGTATCGCCCCGCTCCTTTTTATGTATGGCAGACACTCCGCCACTTAATACGCTTGTCATAATTTCGCACATCATTGCATAACCAAAGCCCTTGTAGCCTGCATACGTCTCTCCTGCCCCTCCAACCGGAAGGATTCCTCCGCTTTTTTGACGGATTTCATTAAGAACCGTTCCTGGATCTGTCTCGATTTTTCCAGAAGTCCCCACTGTCCATCCCTCTTTTAGCGTTTTCTTCTCACGATCATATAATTCAACTTTTCCTCTTGTGATTACGGTCGTTGCACCATCATAAAGGAACGGAATTCCATCAGCTTTTGGCATTGCAAAAGCTATCGGATTACTTCCAAGCAAAGCCTGTGCACTAAACGTTGGAACCATAATAGCCGCCGTATTGGTCATACTGATTCCCAGAAGCCCCTCGCGGGCCGCAAGCAAAGCATAATATCCGGCAATTCCATAGTGGTTTCCGCCCCTGAGCTGCACCATCCCAATTCCATGTTCCTTCGCTTTTTTTATTGCAATCTGCATCGCCTTTACTGCCTGTGGCTGTCCGATTGCAGAATGTACATCAATTACAGCAGAAAGCGGCGTCTCCCTGATGATCTCTGGCTTTGCACCAACCTGAATGATACCTCTATCTAAAAGATCAATATATTTTCGTATTCTCGAAATTCCATGTGATTCTATACCAAACAGGTCTGCCTGAAGCAATACATCTGCTGTCATTTGACTGTCTTCTTTAGAAAATCCATATTTTTCAAAAATCTGCACGCAATACCTGTGCAATTTTTCATAAGAAATTCTCATACTTCTCCTCATTTCCATCCGCAGGACTTCATCTGTTGAACCTCAGGCAGACTAAATCATGTAATCCTCCGGTGTCTTTTCCCTCTCTAAAAATTCATTGTAAATATGGCTTCTCAACTTTCCAAAATCCTCATTGGTACGGCTTTTCGGCACTGGAAGCTCAATATTATATATTTTTTTTACAATCCCAGGCTTCGGTGACATGACCACGACTCGATTTCCCATATAAATGGCTTCATCAATATCATGAGTTACAAGAATGACTGTCATACGTTCCTTCTCCCAGATGCGTAACACTTCTTTCTGCAAATTTATTCTTGTAAATGCATCTAATGCTCCAAACGGCTCATCCAGAAGGAGTATATGGGGCTTATTGATTAACGTCCTTGCAATTGGCACTCTTTTGTGCATTGCACCGGAAAGCTGCCCTGGGG
>URYB01000235.1 GCA_900552085.1 uncultured Lachnobacterium sp. | reverse complement strand
CCCACATATGAGGTGAGCTTCATTTCATATCCTGATTTAACTGTGAATAGTAACAATACTGCTTCTGGGACTGAAAGCTCTCAAGCTGCTCGTCATCATCGGTGCTGACACGCACATACGCCGCAACTCTCTGTCTTGTGATAACAAGTGGTTTGCCCTCATAATCCCTCTTACGAAGAATCGGACCCTCCACTGCTTTAATTACTTCTACTTCTGCCATAATAAAATCCTCCTTAAATTGAAATCATTGCTTCGTGCTACCCTTCGCACCAAGCATACTAAAAAATGAAAATATGAACGAATGTATGGCAACATTTCTGTTCCCATAACAAAAAGAGCCTGCATATACATTAACGTATACACAGACTCTTCTCTTTTCCCCAATACAATCTGTGGCTGCCTAAGCCACTCTTTTTCCAGTACCGGACTTGAAATATTCTGACTCCAGAATGTGATAAGAACTCATAATCTTATTCTTCGCCAGAATATATTCATTCTCTGAAATCAAGCCTATACGGACCAGTTTTCTAAGCACCGCCATTTTCTTGCTGAATTCCAGACACTTTCCTGCATCCATCTGATACCACTCCATAGCAAAACCTCCTCTCAAAATCTTTTTCCTCTTCATGAATCGAACATATTTTCGAAATTTCTGCAATTATATATAGAACATCCATTCGAAATATGTTATACTGATTACAAAAATCAGCCCGCACTTCGAGTAATATCTTTTGTCTCAAAAAGATTACTCCCTCATCTATAGGAGATTTAGGAGGGGTTTTGCGGAAGTGTTTTTAAAAAAGTTGCAAAAAATTTTAAATATGTATATACAAGGCAGGTTTTTCGGATAAATGAACATTAGAAAACATCAGGAATTGCTGGACTTCTGGGAATATTCCCACGGTTTTGACAGCGAAGACGAAACCGTTCCCATAGATGAGGATATTTCCTATGAAGCATCCCAGCAGGAATTACAAATTGAGTTAGAGCATTTTAATGAAATGGATTTGGAGCAGGAGCTGCATCCCATAAAAGATGATGATATCCAGCCGGAGGATGAGCACCCGAATAAGACCATGTTAAAAAGGGAGCTTCGTGCCATCGCCTTGAAGCGACTGGAAGACGGTGCCCGTACTGTTTCAGATTTTGAGGAAGTGATAAAGGAATGGAATCATTTGGATGAAAACAGGGAACGTAAGGAGCGATATCATGAAATCGGCAGGGAAAACATCGACAGTAAGAAGGATGTAGCACCACTTGCCATTATTATCCCGGCTCCTATCAATCATGCATACTGGCGACAGCTTATGAAGGGAGACTATATAGACATCATTTCTAACTGCCCTTATGAAATGCACAATTCTCTTTCCGACGAGGACTATTCCAAAATCATTTATGACTTAAAGGACGACCACAAAGAGCTGATATATTTCCTATACCTCAGAGATTTCACTACCAGTCAACTTGCTGCTTTGCGTAATCAGAGTGACAGAAATATCCGTGGCATCCGCTCTACCATTCTTGGACAGATTGAGAAAAAGGTTCTTATGATACTGGTGGACAGACAGGGAGAGAATCTCCCTTTTACTATGGAAGAACTGGATTTCTTATCAAGACACAAAGAAGAAATCCCGGCTACCATGAAAAAGTTGGATAAAGAGAAGCTGGCTCTACTAAATGAAATCGGTGTAGTATTAAGAAGAATTACCAGAGAACAGGAAAAACGGGCGAAAGAAGAAGCCAAGAAGCACAAGAAAAATAATCGGACGAATCGTAAAAAAGAAGTTTAAAAACGAACTCAGACATGCTATGATAGTAATAGTTTTTAAGCAGAAAGGAATTACTATGAAAAATATCTTTCAGAAATCCAGCTCTAACTGGGTGAAATATGATAAATATGAATGGCGGACAGCCGCAAATGGAAAGTGTTATATTACGCCTTCTGCGGATGCCAAACCCTCCATCTACAATCCTATCAAGGATTATGAGAAGCTAGTACTGACCGCCATCAATATTGGCACTACTGCTATGAACAAGGCAAGTGAATCAGAATTAAAGGCTGCCATTATGGGCTTTGTATCCGAATACGGTATGCTGGGACTTATGACTGCCCTGCCTACCACACCGGATTTTATTACATATGAGGCGATCTATCTGCCAAAGAATCATTTTATCAAGGAAGAAAGCATCTCTACAGAGAAGTATCTGTCCTACTTCTTTCCTTTTGACAAAATTGATTTCCGCAAAATGGGCGTGGAATCCAGCTGGAGTACGGACTGCGTGGAGATGATTGCTTTGATTATGACCATGAAGAACAAGCCGCAGGCTGTTATGATGAGTTTTCAGAAGGAATATGCAGAACCCTATGAATGGCTTGTGGAAGTGTTCCGGGACTGGGCATTTACCTTCTTCTCCAGCTTCCTTTACTATCAGGACTACGACAGACTGGATGAAAATGAGCGTAACCTGTATCGTCAGGGAATGGCTGCTTTCGGCGGTGTAGCTCCTACCTATCGCATAGAATTGCGTGAACGCCCTACCTTAGTCTGGGACTTCAATTCCTTGTTGTTATGTGTACAGATGATGTTTTCCTTTATGCTGACGGATGAAAACTCCAGCATAAAGGTATGTAAGCACTGTGGCAAGGCTTTTGTTGCCGCAAGACCAAACATGGAATTCTGCTCTCCACAGTGTAAAAACCAGTACAATGTATATAAGAGCAGAGCAAAGAAAAATGATACACCAACACAGGAGGTCTGATTGTATGGGAAATTCAAATATAATTATGTACACAACAGAAGATGGATTAACCAAGATAGAAACTACTTTTGATGAAGATACTGTATGGCTGTCCATAGACCAGATGGCAGAACTGTTTCAAAGAGATAAATCTACTATCTCAAGGCATATCAAAAACATATTTGAAGAAGGTGAATTACAACGAAATTCAGTTGTTGCAAATTTTGCAACAACTGCCTCTGACGGAAAAACATACCAGGTAGATTACTATAACCTTGACGTCATTATCTCCGTAGGCTACCGTGTAAAATCCCACCGTGGTACACAGTTCCGTATCTGGGCTATGGGAATCTTAAAAGAATACATGAAAAAGGGATTTGCATTAGATGATGACCGACTGAAAAGACTTGGCGGCGGCAATTACTTTGATGAATTGCTTGCCCGTATCAGAGACATCCGCTCATCAGAAAAAGTATTTTGGAGAAAAGTTCTGGAAATCTATGCTACCAGCATTGATTATGATCCCCATGCTGAAAGCTCTGTCCTGTTCTTCAAACAGGTACAAAACAAAATGCACTGGGCTGCCCACAAGCACACCGCCGCAGAAGTAATCTACGAGCGTGCCGATGCTGAAAAAGATAACATGGGACTTACCTCATGGGCTAATGACACTATCCGTCGCTCCGACGTGGAAGTTGCCAAAAACTATCTTACCCAGCAGGAGCTGGATGCTTTAAATAAGATTGTTACCGCCTACCTTGATATCGCCGAGGTACACGCTCTTAATCAAGAACCTATGTATATGAAGGACTGGTTGGAAACCATTGACGATTATCTGAAAATGACCCGCCGTGATATTCTTACCAGCAGCGGTCATATCAGCCATAAGCAGGCTATCGAAAAAGCTCATGCAGAATATGATAAATATAAGAATCGTCTGGATGATACACTCTCTCCAGTCGAAAAGGATTTTATCGAAAGTATCGGTATGTTAGAACAAATTACCGACAACTCAAAAAAGTAGCATATTTATCCTATATTCTGAATGTATATTTTTTGCTTTCAGAATGTAGGATATCAAATCAAAAATGCTGATTTTGAGATATTCCACCTACTCTATTTCATCAAATGTCACTCTTTTTATATCGTTTTAACTCTTTACAGCACTACGATATCATCATATAAACAATAGAACATATCCTCTACTTCCGTATCCTCGTGAAAATGCCCGAAATACCATGCTGTAAAAGCTGTATTATCAGCTACTCTCTGGAGATACTGTCTTAACTCTACTTCATCATCCGACATTTCTCCATATCCCATAGCTGCAACGACCTCTCTCGGTCCGGAATGTGTCAGAATATAATCCACTTGAAAATCTACTTTTTCAAGATTGTGCCACCCCTCTTCATATTCCATACGATTAGGTATCTCCTCTGGAAACCACGATACCCCTTCCGTACGATACATTTTATCAATACTATAGGCACCGCCAAAAGTAAAGAAGCGTGTTGCATCTATCTCAAAAACCTGCCCTCTCATCAGATGGATTATTCCGCTCTCAATAAAGTGCACCTTCCCACCATTCCATATATCTATACCATATGAATTGAGTTGTTCAAAATTCTCATGATTCCCATCTATAAATAATGTAGTAACTGGAAGATTTCTAAATACCCTTTGTGTTTCAGCCTCTTCTGATGCATAGAAACCACATACACCTACATCACCGCATATAATAAGATGATTTGAGGGTCAAAACCACCTCGTAAAAAACGGTTTGTACCTTGAAAATTTC
>URYB01000234.1 GCA_900552085.1 uncultured Lachnobacterium sp. | reverse complement strand
TAAACCATGTTACAGTAAAATTAATGAGGGCTTATCGGACTCCATTTGGTTGTCCTTTTATTAACCTTTTGCAAGAGTGCCCACTCTTAAAATGGGCTAAGCTGTAGACGGTCTTCCTCTTCACAAGGTCAAGATGTGAATTCCACCATGAGTTATGATTCAGTTAAAATCCACCTCATAAACAGGTGGCCGTTACTGCCGCCGAGTGGCCGCTGGTTATCGCATCAGTGGCCGACGGGCGGCGCAAAATGCAATTGTATAGTATTTGTGAAGTTGATATAATTCAATTAAACAAAGCAAAGGCGCTTGGTTGAACCAGTTGGATTCAATCAGGCGTTTTTTGTATTCATTTACAAATATAGGAGGAATTAAAAATGGGATTAACTTATGAACAGAGTTTGGAGCATTTTTTGGATACGTTTAAAAAATCAAAAGAAATGAGTGACGAGGCGGCAAATTATATTCCGGGATCATATAGCAGAAGGAGTTTTAATTATGGTCCCCATGCTATTTATGTGGATAGTGCAAAAGGGGCATATGTCTACACAGTCGATGGAAAAAAACTGCTTGATTTTAATAATAACTTTACGGTGAGTGTGCTTGGATATCAGAATCCGGAAGTTGACCAAGCATTGATCGATACAATGAAAAAAGGATTTTCTATTGGAAATCCGACAGAAGAAGAAGGGGAGTTGGCACGTATGTTATGCGAGCGAATTGACTCTTTTGAAAAAGTGAAATTTTTCTGTTCCGCATCTGAGGCATGCGTTGGTGCACTTCGAATTGCAAGAGGATATACAGGGAAAACAAAAGTTGCCAAGATGGAAGGCGGTTATCATGGATTCCTGGATGATTTTTCGTTCTCCGCGCATCCAAATGCTGCAAAAGCAGATGATAATTTGGAGAAAATTATTCCGCAACCAGAGTCAGCAGGAATTCCAAGCAACAGAGCAGAGGATGTTATACTTTTGACGCAAAATAATATTGAGATAAGCGAAAAGCTGATTCGGGAACATGCTGATGAATTGGCATGCGTTGTAATGGAATTACAGTCTGCATCTGGTGGAATTGTGACATTAGATAAGGCATTTGTAAAGCGTATACGTGAGGTGACAAAAGAACTTGGCATTGTTCTAATTTTTGATGAAACAATTACCATTCGTGCATTTAAAGGTGGATTTCAAAGTTGGTATGGTGTGAAACCAGATCTGACAATTTCCGGGAAAACGATTGGAGGAGGAATTCCTCTTGGTGTTGTGGGTGGTTCAAATGAAGTTATGGATGTAGTAACAAAAGATATCGTGCAGATGTCTGGAACACATCATGGACACCGTTTGGCTTGTGCTGCGGGAATTGCGACTTTAAAGCAATTGGATGATGCGGCTTATGAACGTTTGAACAGTATGGGAGAAAGGATAAAAAGTGAATTAAATATTTGGGCAAAAGAGAAAAATATTCCGTTTATTGTATTTGGTGAATCATCGGTACTTGGTTATGCATTTACCAGAAAAATGGGACAGACAATTCACACACATCGGGATTACTGGTTAAAATCAGATGCGCAGAAAATGCAGACATTTGCGTTGGAGATTGCAGTACGTGGATTTCTTCCAGTGCATAGAGGGCAGCTCGGATTGACATTACCGATGACAGATCAGAATATCACAGATTTCATTGAAACAACCAAAGATATAGTTTCAGAAATGTACGCATAAAGGAGGAAACAAATGGAAGAATTGGTACGGGTGGAGGTTATCACATCTCCAACAAAACTTAATGGGTTTAAAAAGGCGATTTCCAAAATTGGAGTGACAGGAATGACAGTCAGTCAGGTAATGGGATGTGGGGTTCAGAAAGGAACTCCAGAATATGAAGATGAAATTCATGAGGAGATAGAATTGCTTCCAAAGCAGATGATTATGATGGTAATGGAAAAAGATAAATTGAAAAAAGTGCTGGATATCATAAAAAAGGAATTGTACACAGGTCATATAGGAGATGGAAAAATCTTTGTTTCAAATATTACGGAGATTATTCGTATACGGACAGGTGAAGAGGGCACAGATGCACTACATTAGAGGAGGATTGCCATGGAAGAAAAGAAAAAACTTGGTCTGCCCAGTGTTGTAGCCACGGGAGTTGGTGTGATTGTAGCAACCAGTTGTTTGCTCTCGCTCGGGCAGGGGGCAGGCACTATTGGAACACCATTTATTCTTTCAATGGTGTTGGCTTGTATGCTGAATTGTTTTGCGGCTTTTGGTATGGCAGAACTCAATTCACTTATGCCTAATTTGACAGGAGGACTTGCGCAGTATACATTGGCATGTGTGGGACCGTTTATTACAATATTAATTATGGTGGGCGGTTATTTGTTCGGAAATACTATTGTGGCTAGTGTGGAATGTGCCATGTTTGGAAATACCATATTGGAGATTTTTCCAAATTCTCCGATTTCTTCAGTTGTATATTGTATCATGATTTTGCTTGTTCTAATTGTTGTAAATTTAAAAGGTGTAGATCTATTTGCAAAAGTGCAAAATGTTGTGGCATATGGACTGATTGCTTCACTTGTGATACTGGGAGTGATTGGTGCAGTGGGTGCAGGAACAGGTAAGATAGTAGATCAGTCGGCGGTTGTAAAAGGAGATTTTAACAGTGTGATTAGTATGTGTGGACTTGCTTTCTTCCTTTTTATTGCCAGTGAATTCGTAATTCCTATTTCAAGGGATGTAAAGAATGCAAAACGTAATGTTCCGCTTGGAATGATATTGAGTCTGTTAATTATTTTAGGAATGCAATCGCTTCTGGTTTTAGGCTTCTGGCATTATACACCATGGAGCAAACTTGCAGCATCTACTTCACCACATATATTATATGGAACTTTATTGCTTGGCAATGTTGGAAAAGTGTGGATGTCGATAGTGGCTATTTTTGCAGTAATCAGTACTGTTAATTCAAATATTGCCGGCCTTTCTCATATTGCGGCAGGCATGGCAAAGATTGGTTTACTACCAGAATTTTTTATGAAACGTAATAAAAAGGATGTACCATATATTTCAGTATTGATCATTGGTGGATTAATGCTTTTGATCAATGCAACGGGACTCTCAACAACTGGGCAATTGTCTTTTATGATTTTAAGTGCAAGTGTGATTTTGATGATAGCATACATTCTTGTACAGATTGACGTATTGATTCTTAGAAAACGCTTGCCAAAGGCACCTCGAAATTTTAAGGTTCCAGGGGGATTGGTAATTCCAATAGTTGGTATGTTAGGTACGGTATGGATGATATGGCATATAGCAGAAGACAACACTACACGTTTAGGAGTATATCGCCTATGCTTGATTATGTTTGCTGTATTAGCATGTTATGCAATCCCTTGGTTAAAGCTAAAAAAACAGGCATTTTTCAAACATGTTCCATTAGAAAAGGTGATGGCGATGGAGAATGATATGTACCAAGAATATCATCATCGGAAGATTAGTGGAAAAAGAAATAGATAAAAATTTATCTGGCAATAGTAAAAATTGGTCAAAAAGATACCAGTTTCTTGGTGTCTTTTGACCAATTTTTTTATGATTAAAGATTATAGTGGATTTGAAATCTAAGATATAGATTGTATCTAGATTATTCCCCAGTATAAGTTCGGATATAATAAATTTTGCAGCATTTTCTTACAACACCTGTCAGTATCGCAACACCCAGCATACCAAGAAAGGCTTCCAGACTGAAATAGCAGACAACAAATCCTGCTGCAACTGCAAGGATAAGTGCAATCTGTACACTTTTCTGACTGGCAAGTGCTTCGATTTGCTGTGCGCGCTCATCGTGGCGTTCATTGTACAGTCGTTTTAACTGTGCCTCATCCTTGAGTGCTTTGCTGTTTTTGACCAATTGCAGTATTACAAAAATTTCCACGACAATAACCAGACCAAGTACAAATCCGCGTACAAACTCTGCAGCATTCGGATTGGTGTAGGCAGAGGTCAGTAAACCGAAGGCATTGGTACACTGCGCAATCAGAAAAAGCGCTGCGATAATCGTATAGAATCCGTTCTGTGTTTTGATTTCCTTTTTCATTTTTTCCATTTTCTTTTCCATAGTAAATTACTCCTCATTTTCAATTTCGCTGAAGTCAAAAACTTCTTCAATCGTTAAGTTAAAGTGATGCGCAATTTTGTAGGCGAGTCCTAAAGAAGCAGTGTATTTACCGACTTCAATGGAAGTGATCGTCTGGCGGGTGGTTCCCACGATATCTGCCAGTTCACTTTGTGATAGTTTGTTTGCCTTGCGCAATTCTTTGATACGGTTTTTCATTGGTGATCCCCTTTTGCATAGCTTGCTTTGCAAAAATAGAATAGTATACTTTGCATAAAATGTCAAGTGCACTTTGCAAAAAAATAAAGGTTGACATATGTTTACCAAAATGTTACGATGAGGTAAACAAAAGATTACCAAAAGAAAATAGGAAAGGAAATAAGAGACGCTATGGAAGAAAAAGCAATGCTTTCGCAGGGGGAATGGAGAATTATGAATCTGCTCTGGGAAAAGAAAAATCGTACGATTATGGAGATGGTTGAGGATTTTGTGGGAGTGACAGACTGGGACAAGCATACATTGATTGTTATGTTAAAGCGCATGGAAG
>URYB01000233.1 GCA_900552085.1 uncultured Lachnobacterium sp. | reverse complement strand
AATAACTCCCGAGAAGTTGCTTTTCTTTTTATATGTATTTAAAGTTTCAAAAAGCAGAAAAGCAACTTCTCGGGAGTTATTTAATGCAGCGTTCACAAAAGTGCAGGTGCACAACCCAAGTGTCCATTATGTAGGGGAAACAAAGAAATACAGTCCGCAAAGTTCCGGTAGTGGTGGAAGTCATCATAGTAGTCACCACAGCGGTGGAGGTCACAGTGGCGGAGGTCATCATATATAAGGTGGAATCGTGAAATAGATATGAAAAAATACTTGACGTGAAGTTGACTTTAGGTTGTATCATAGGGAAAAACAAATAACAGGAGGTTTTTTTCGTGTATTTAGAGAAGATTCAAGGACCAGAAGACGTAAAGAAATTAAATGTAAACGAGATGCAGGAACTTGCCGTTGAAATGCGTAAGGCATTACTTACCAAGTTGAGCAAACATGGCGGTCATTTCGGACCAAACTTCGGAATGGTCGAGGCAACGATTGCAATGCATTATGTATTTGATTCTCCAAAAGACAAAATTGTATATGATGTATCTCACCAGTCATACCCGCACAAGATGCTTACGGGAAGAAAGGATGCATTCCTGTATGAGGAGCATTATGATGACGTCAGTGGATACAGCGAGCCGGACGAGAGCGCACATGATCACTTTATCATCGGTCATACATCGACATCCGTCAGCCTTGCATGTGGTCTTGCAAAAGGCAGAGATTTATGCGGTGGCAAAGAAAATGTGATTGCAGTCATTGGTGACGGCTCCTTGAGTGGTGGTGAGGCTTTGGAAGGTCTCGATTATGCATCAGAGTTAAAAAGCAATCTGATCATTGTGATCAATGACAACGATATGTCTATCGCAGAGAACCATGGTGGTCTGTATCAGAATTTAAAACTTCTTCGTGATACTGACGGTAAGGCAGAGTGCAATCTGTTCAAGGCGATGGGACTTGACTATGTATTTGTGAAAGATGGAAACGATATTCAGCAGCTCATTGCTGCGTTTACGCAGGTAAAGGATTCTACGACCCCTGTCGCAGTGCATATCTGTACACAGAAAGGGAAAGGTTACGCTCCGGCGGAGGAGCACAAGGAGCAGTGGCATTACTGCGCACCATTCAACATCGAAACAGGAGAGAGCCTGTATCCAATGGGCGGCGAGGATTATTCGAGCGTGACAGCTGATTATCTTTTAAAGAAAATGAAAGAAGATCCGAAGGTGGTTGCGATTACTTCTGCGACACCGACCGTTATGGGATTTACCGAGGACAAGCGTAAAGAGGCCGGCAGCCAGTTCGTTGATGTTGGTATCGCCGAAGAGACAGCGGTAGCACTTGCTTCCGGTATTGCAAAGAATGGCGGAAAGCCGGTATATGGAGTGTACTCTACGTTTGTACAGAGAACATATGACCAGTTATCACAGGATCTGTGTGTAAACAATAATGCGGCAACGATCATTGTCTATGCCGGAACGGTTTTTGGAATGAACGATGTCACACACCTTGGTCTGTATGATATTTCCATGATGTCAAATATTCCGAATCTTGTAGGTATCGCTCCTACTACAAAGCAGGAATATCTTGCAATGTTAGACTGGAGTATTGAGCAGAATGCATATCCGGTCTATATCCGTATTCCTGGTGGCGCTATGGAAGAGGGCGAAGCAGTCACAAAAGATTACAGCAAGCTGAATACTTATGAGATGATCCGGAAGGGAAGCCGTGTAGCGATTGTTGCGCTTGGTACGTTCCTTGGTCTTGGAAAAGAAGTCGCTGCGGATCTGGAGAAAAAGACAGGCACTGCGGCAACTGTGATCAATCCGGTATATTTTACAGGCATCGATACAGAAATGCTGGAGTCTTTAAAGGCAGACCATGATGTAGTGATCACCATTGAGGATGGCATGCTGGATGGTGGATTCGGAGAAAAGATTACACGCTTCTACGGAAGTTCCGATATGAAAGTGTTGAATTTCGGTTTGAAGAAAGAATTCCTTGATCGCTATGATGTGCAGGAAGTATTGACAGACAATCATCTGACAAAGGATCAGATCGTTGCAGATATCACTGAGGTACTCGCATAGTTTTCCGGAAAATGATATACTGACGATAAGAACAAAATTTCGGAATGAGGAAGAATGATGGAACGCTATGATATTGCGATTATAGGAACCGGCCCGGCGGGGCTTTCTGCGGCACTGACTGCAAAAATCCGCAACAAGAAAATACTGTTACTGGGATCTGCCGGATTGAGTGAAAAGGTAGAAAAAGCACATACGGTGCAGAACTATCTGGGACTTCCGGCAGTGAGCGGCGCGGATATGCAGCAGGCTTTTTTACAGCATATCAGGCAGATGGATATTACAATTTCGGAGAAAACGGTCAACACGATTTATTCGATGGGAGATTTCTTTGGCATTCAGATGGGCATGGAGATGGCACAGGCAGATGCCGTTATTCTGGCAACCGGTGTGACGGCGGACAAGCCATATCCGGGCGAGAATGAATTACTCGGAAAGGGTGTCAGCTACTGTGCGACATGCGATGCACCGTTGTATCGGGGACGCACCGTGGCGGTCATCGGTTTCGGACCAAAAGAAGAGGAAGAAGCTGCATTTCTGGCAGAAGTGGCAGAAAAAGTATATTATTTCCCTATGTACAAAGGTGACATACATGCCGATGTCATAGTAATCAGAGAAAAGCCGGAGGCGATTCTTGGCGAAGAAAAGGTACAGAGTGTCCGGACGGCATCACAGGAATATCCTGTGGATGGTGTGTTTGTCCTGAGGGAGAGTATTTTACCAGAACATCTGCTGAAGGGATTGCAGTTAGAAGGCAACCGTGTGGTGGTCAACCTGAATATGGAGACGAATATTCCCGGATGTTTTGCCTGCGGGGATCTCGCGGGAAAACCGTATCAGTATATCAAAGCAGCGGGACAGGGAAACGTTGCTGCACTTTCTGCAGTGGAGTACCTTGCCCGAAAGAAAAATTCATAAAACCTGTCTATGCAGATGCATGTGAACATAAGATCGCAGGCATCTGCATTTTTTTCAATTTTATTTCAAGTATCCGGCAATAAATTTATAGACAAAAAGCCTGATATTTCCAGCATTTCCCAAACACATCAGCACTTTAATCTGACAAAATCATATAAAACCTATTGACATGATAGGAATTAAGGAATATGATAAGCAAAGATTCATTGATAAAGACAATATTCAGGTTCAAAAGGAGCTGAAAAATGGAAAAGATTGCAAAACAATTGACGGAGCTGATTGGACATACACCGCTGTTGGAGTTATCCAATTATGAAAAAGAGAATGCGCTGGATGCGCAGATTGTTGCAAAACTGGAATATTTTAATCCACTTGGAAGTGTGAAGGATCGTGTGGCATATGCCATGATCGAGCAGGGAATCAAAGACGGAAAGATTAATAAAGACACTGTGATCATTGAGCCGACCAGTGGAAATACAGGAATCGGTCTCGCTTTTGTAACGGCGGCAAAGGGATTGCACCTGATCCTGACAATGCCGGATACGATGAGCATGGAGCGCGAGAAAAATGTTCCTGCGCCTGGGGCCCAGATCGTTCTGACACAGGGACGCGCAGGAATGCGGGGAGCAATCGAGAAGGCGGCGCAGTTAAAAGAAGAGTACGGAAACGCATTCATTCCGCAGCAGTTTGAAAATGAAGCGAACCCGGCAATCCATAAAAAGACGACGGCACAGGAAATCTGGGAAGACACCGATGGAAATGTGGATATCTTTGTTGCATCGGTGGGAACCGGTGGAACACTTACCGGAACCGGAGCAGGTCTGCGGGAACACAATCCGGATGTAAAGATTGTAGCGGTGGAACCGGCAACTTCTGCAGTGTTATCCGGAGAAAAGCCGGGACCGCATAAGATTCAGGGAATTGGTGCAGGATTCATTCCAAAAGTCATGGACATGAGTCTGGTAGATGAAATTGTCAAGGTGGACAACGATGTCGCTTTTTCCACCGCACGGGCGGTTGCAAAGACAGATGGTCTGCTGGTTGGCATTTCTTCCGGTGCTGCACTTTATGCGGCAACAGAACTTGCCAGACGGCCGGAGAACAAGGGTAAACGTATTGTGGTCCTTCTTCCGGATACCGGAGAGCGTTACCTCTCCACAGAACTGTTTTAAAAATAAATGCAGATGCAAAGGAAAGGCAGGATATGAGACAGATCACAAAGCATAACCGTGCAGGAAAAAAGAAAAACAGAATATCGTTGATCGCCTGTATGCTTGTACTGGTATTTCTTATGACCGGATGTGGAAAAAATTCGGACGGCGTGATAAGAATTACGAATGTGTCGTATGATCCGACGCGTGAATTTTACGAAGCCTACAATCCTTTGTTTGAAAAATACTACGAGGACACTTATGGAAAGAAAGTAGAAGTAATCCAGTCACATGGAGGTTCCGGTGCACAGGCGAGATCCGTTGTGGAAGGATGTAATGCCGATGTGGTAACCCTCGCACTGGAGCATGATATTACGCTGATCGAACAGACAGGACTGATTGACAAAGGCTGGCAGAAAGAATTCGATAAAGATTCTGCCCCATATACTTCAACAATCGTTTTTCTTGTCCGCAAGGGCAATCCGAAAAACATCCGCGACTGGGATGATCTTATTCAGA
>URYB01000232.1 GCA_900552085.1 uncultured Lachnobacterium sp. | reverse complement strand
GTGGCTCTCTATGACAGAAAACCACTGAAATGATGCTTAACTGAATGGCATTGATGTGCCACCGCCTTATTATAGTCATCCTGCATATAAACCGCGGCTATCGCATCTTTCTGCGTGGTCAGTGCCTTTAAATCCCCTTTGATCAGAGTTGTCTTTTCGATTGGCAGCTCATCCATTCCATAAAGCTGCACATCACCGTAATACTTTCCATCTTCGGCTTTTTCCTCGTTGCCCAGATACGCGTCCAGATCCTCTTTGGTCATTCCATAACCCATCGCTTCAAAATATCTTTTCGTATCTTCTGCACTCATTTTTCCCTGAACGACATTCGTCTGGCCATATATTTTTCCACTTTCTTTGATACCGCTTTGTTCCAGCAATGTCTGCATGGCATCCTCTTCCACGGCCTGATCCCCGGATGTAAATCCTTTCTGCACATTAAAGTAGTCCGCATTGGCAAATACAAAATCACTGCTGCAGAACTTCTGTAAATACAGATCCATATCAAAGCCATTTGCAAATGTGCATACAAGATTCAAAAGCACCACTCCAAGCGTCAGCGATATAACCACAAGTCCGGTTTTCTTTTTGTTTCTTCCAAGATTTGCCCATGCCATGGAAAAAAGCGAAGTCCCCAATTTCTTTTTCTTTGCAGCATGCACCTTACATCCACTGTGATTTTCTGTATATCCGGTTGCTTCCACCGGCGATACTTTTGCTGCAATCTTTCCCGGTTTATTGCATGAAACAAGTACCGTAATCAGCGAAAAAAGCGCTGCTCCCGCAAGTACGGCCGGATGCAGACGGCTGACCACTGTACTGCAATCAAGCTGCCTTATCACGATTGGGATCAATCCTTCGGAAATACCGATGCCACATACAAGGCCGATGGGAATCCCGATACATGACAAGCACAGTGCCTGCTGTCTTATCATCCTTTTCGTCTGCTTTCCGGTCATCCCGATCGTTTTCAACAAGCCATAAAAGCGGATATCATTTGTAACTGAAATCTGAAAGACATTGTATATGACAAGATATCCCGTAAACACGATCAGCAGAAGTAACGCACCCACAGCAACCATACTTGTGCTGTCCATATGATTATCCGACTGCGTGTTTGTATATCCCCAGTTCACACCAAATTTGACGTAATGATCTTTGGAAGCATCTTTCCACTGAAATCCCTGATTTTCGATGACCTGTCTCATATTTTCTTCAATATGAAACGAATTGCGAAAACATACGCCCAGTGTCCATGTTCCGGTCTCATCTCCCGCGAGAAATTTCATTCCCCGCAACATTTTTTTTGCGTAACTTTGCGGAACGACCATATGGCTTGCCGTGGAAACACCATTATAGTCCCACCAGCCGGAAAGCACGAACTGTTCTGTAACCTCTTTTTTATTTGCGGAATCCTGCCCGATTTCATAGGTGATCGTAACCTGCTCCCCCACTTTTGGTTTGATTCCCAGAAGTTTCAGTACACGCGTATCCGTCATCACCTGGTTGGTGCCCTCTTTTGGCACCTGTCCATGTGTCGGCGTACAAAAGTAATGCTTCACTGCCTTCGCATCCATGTAACTGATTTCCACCTGTGTCTTTCGAAAAGCACTTCCGGTTCCCATGCCAAGAAACAGCCGCGTATCCGATTCTTCGATCAGTGGATCTTTTTGCAGCTGTTCCATCTGTTCTTTCGTCAGGTTCTTAAAATCTCCATGATCATCCCCGCCGGACATAAGAAAATTCGACTGTTGCAGCGAATCGTTGATGGAAATTGTGATTGCAAACAATGCGGTAAACATCATGGTTGTAAGTACAATGGCAAGCACTGCGACCATATTTCTTGTCTTAAATGCCCGAAGGCTTCGCATTGCGATTTTGCGGACGCATGCCCGGTTTTCTACCTGCATCATTGTACATCACCCACTTTCCTGTAAGCGGTTGTTTCCAATGTTGTCTTCTGCGTCACAATACGACCATCTTCTATGCGGATGATTCTGTCTGCAAGCTGCGCAATCTCTTCATTATGTGTGATCATCACAATCGTTTGTGAGAATTTACTGCTCGTTGTCTTCAACAGCCCCATGACATCCTGCGAAGTCCGGCTGTCAAGATTTCCGGTCGGTTCATCTGCAAGAATGATTGCCGGCTTCGCCGCAAGCGCCCGGGCAATCGCCACCCTCTGCTGCTGTCCACCGGACAACTGGTTTGGCAGCGCCTGGAGCTTTTCCTGCAGACCAAGTGCCTCCACAATCTGGTTCAGATACGTCTCATCGATGGTTCTTCCATCCAGCTGCAACGGCAGAACAATATTATCATACACCGAAAGCACCGGTACCAGATTAAATGCCTGAAACACAAATCCGATCTTTCTCCGTCGAAAAATCGTCAGCTCCTCATCTTTCAGGGAAAATATATCCTTACCATCCACGTATACCTTTCCGGATGTTGCACGGTCAAGTCCACCCAGCATATGCAGCAAGGTAGATTTTCCGGAACCGGAAGTTCCGACGATGGCAACAAATTCCCCGTTTTCCACGGAAAGATTGACACCCGCAAGCGCATGTACCGCGGTATCCCCTGTGCCATATTGCTTTTTCAAATCTTTTGTCTCAAGAATCACCATTTGTTTTCTCCTTTTGAACATCAATTTTTCATTTCTGTTTTGATTTTCTCACAGGATTCTTTCTACAATCTTTCTCTGCCGCAAAAAATTCTTACAGTTTTGACACAATTGCCTTTGGAAAATATAATCCGAACACAGAACCTTCCCCGACTTTGGAAGACACTTTGATATAGCCGCCCTGCTGCTCCATAATTTCTCTGGCAAGATACAAACCGATTCCCACGCCCTCTTCCTGCGCTACGTCGTTGCCCCGGTAAAAGCGTTTAAATATCGCACCACGCTCTTCCTCCGGAATTCCAATTCCCGTATCTGCGATTTCCACACAGGCAAACATTTCATAAGCACGGAGCGTGATTGTAATGCTTCCTGCCTTCGTATATTTGATGGCATTGTCCATAATATTATTCAACGCTTCCAATGACCATTTTTCATCAAATGCTGCCAGACAAGGCTCTGTTTCATCCCGGGAATCTACCACAAGACGAAGTCCCTTCTGCCGGACTTTGTCTCTGTAAATCTTTTCCACAGTGATGACCATGTCATCCAGCCTTTCAACCGTTGGATGCAGAACAATAATCCCCGTCTCCAGGCGCGACAATTTGACAAGTCCATCGATCAAAAACTGAAGTTTTTCCGTCTGCTGATGCAGCTTCTGCAAAGAGTCCTGATTCCCGGATGGAATCTCTTCTTCCAACAACTCTGTGTACAGTAAAATATTCGAAAGCGGTGTCCGTGTCTGATGGGATATGTCCGCGATCAATTCCTTTATTTTTTCCCGCTCCGATGCAATATTTCTCACAGAAAGTTCCGATGCTTTTAAATACTGCGCCAGCTGGTTTTCAAGCGCCGATTGGCGGGATTCGTCAAACGACTGCTCGCAGAAAGTTCCATCCATTGCAGTCTCAAGCATGTGCGTAAGACCATCCATCATTTTCTTTTGCCGATAGAAAAAGTAACCATTGATGCCAATGGTTACTGCAATACATACAATACTGATAAAAATCATCCAACTCATACTTTTTCCCACACATATCCGATTCCGTATACCGTTCGAATCTGCTCCTTTGCATGCAATTTGTCCCGCAGGCGCTTCACAGCAACAGACAGCGCATTCTCGTCAACATACTCTGCGCCATCCGTCCAGATACGTTCCAAAAGCATTTCCCGTGGAACGGTTTGCCCTGCATTCTGCACCAGAATCGAAAGAAGCTTCTGTTCTGTTTTACTTAATTCCACGACCTCTCCATCCACCTGATAGAGCATCTGCGTAAAATCAAACCGGTATCTGTCACTTGTCCAGATCTGTCCTGATCCTTCACTTGCATGGTTGCGTGCACCTGCGTAGCTTCGGAGCTGCGCATGAACTCTCGCCCGGAGCACCGCAAGACTGAACGGCTTGGTGATGTAATCGTTTGCTCCCTGTTCCAGTCCATTTACAATATCCATCTCCAGATCATTCGCCGTAAGCAATATCACCGGAACATCGGATGTTTTGCGCACATTCTCCAGAAAATCCACACCATTTCCATCCGGGAGATTGACATCCAGAAGTATCAGATCTACGGTTTCTTTTTGTAAATATTCTTTTGCTTTTCGCAGATTCTCACACAGATGCACCTGCCGGTCATCCATCGTCAACGCACGCTGCAATCCCTCCGCCAGCGTCCGGTCATCCTCTATGATCAGCAGCCGGTACTTTTTACTCTGCATAATATATTTTGTCCTTTTCCACGAGCGTTCCCACACCATCCACTACATCTGCAATACAGACCGAACAGTTCTTTGGTACGCCGCCACGCCAGATATCTTCTTTATCTTCATAAAAATTAGCAAGCAGACAACGGCTCGCAGCTCCATGTGTCGAGATTAAAATATTTGCATCCCTGTACGCCTCATTTTTAATCAGCGACTGATAGAAATCAGCAGTTCTTTTTAATACATCCTGAAAACTTTCTCCACCTGGAGCTTTGGGACAATGGTACGGATCATGATAGAACTTATCCACATAATCGGCCGGAAGAACTGTACTTTCCCGCACAGATTCCCCTTCCCATTTACCA
>URYB01000231.1 GCA_900552085.1 uncultured Lachnobacterium sp. | reverse complement strand
TGCCAAGTATAATCAGAAAAATACCAAATCGTTTTCCTTGTATTCGGACGGTTGTCTATGTGGCATCCACAGAGTTTACCTTTTATCCGAATATTATGATTGCAGAAGATTTATTGGTAACAGAAGAAATTAAAAATTGCCTGAAATTGTTTGAACCCAATATGCATGTAGAAGAAATAATACTTTTTGATACGCGTACGAAAACAGACAAAAGATATTATGTCCTGCACATAAAAGAGTATGGGGATATGGATTGTGTACCTGAGGATAAGACTATTTTCAAGATAAAAGAGAATGAGAAAAGCAAATATGTGATAAGACAGGATGCATTTGAGTGTATATTCCGAAGAGGGATTATGGGTGTTATGGTATCAGAAGTAGAAGATGAAGGGATAGAAAAAATATGTCAGAAGAAAACAAAGAGTATCTTGTAAGAGGGGCACAGCTGGTATGCAATATGGGCAGTCATATCAGAAGATATAATCTTCCAGAAAGCCATGGAGCTTATGTAATGAATCATCCATTGGTGACGAAAACGGATGTTGGATCGGACAATATCAAATTTTTTGGAGTATGTTTTAGTGAGAATCCACCGGAGGCAGGAAATGTTGTACGTTATGAAGGTGGATATGATGAAGAGGGAAAACCAGCGGAAGATGTACAGGGAATACAATGCTGTCCGTGTTTTACAACGGCGGAGTGGCAGGGAAGTTATGGGAAATCAGTTACGAAGCAGTCGTATTTAATGTGTAAATGCGGAGGAATGGTATACCCACTTTCTTCAGGAATCGAATATGAGGATTAGACAAATGAAGTATGTTGATGAAGAAATGATAAGGGTTATGAACCAATATAAGGAAAAAAACCAAGGCTCTATAGCAAGTGGATACATTATTAGGGAAGAGGAATATTATTTTCAGGAAGAAACTTTTTTTGAAAACAAAATGAAAATTATGCTGCCGGAAAAATTTGAAGATATGCCATTGGAAATTGCAAAAATAAAGTATCCCATGGAACAAAGACCAGCTGTTATAAAGACAAATGAGAAAACGGATATTAATATATCTTTAAATCTGACACAGCAGCCATATGAAAATAAACAGGCAGAAGCCGTTTTAAAAATATTTAAAGGTGCGATTGCAAATGTTTATCCAAACAATCTGTTTATGGAGCAAAAAATTGAAGTGAATCCATATGAAACAACAATTGCATGGTTTGATTTTATCAGTCATGGAATTGATGGAAGATTATATAATCTGATGTTTTTTACAAGTGTAGATGGAAAGCTGATGAATGGAGTATGTAATTGTGCGGAACAGGATTTAAAGAATTGGCGGGTTGTATTTATGGATGTTCTTAAAACAATAAGAATTTCACAGGGAGAATAAGTTATGGAAAAGTATATTATCACCAATTCAATTGTAAAGATGATCTCAGTTATTTATTTTAAAATGCATAAAAAAGTTGGGGAACACGGATATGCAATTGTAAAGGGCATGATTGCTGCGTCTGATGAGAATAAAGTAATCAGAAGTGTACTTACCAACGAATTTGCATCATTTTATACACAGGAAAACGGGAAAGACAAACCACTATTTTGTGGTGTGATTTTGAGTGTGGATATAAGTAATGAAAGTGGTGTTAAGATCGCAACTATAAAACTGGGAGATGGAACCAGACTCCTTTCGAATGACATCAGAACCAGAACCTTTCAGAATGTAAACATGACATATGAAGAACTTGTTTCCACTGTTAGTGCATCATATCAAAACATAAATATACTGCAGAATGTTGCATGTGGAGTACCGCTTGGAAAGCTTATTGTACAGTATAAAGAGGATGACTGGACATTTTTAACAAGGCTTGCCTCATTACATAATCAGCCACTCATTCCACGTTATGACAAAGAAAATGTATCCTGCGATTTTGGACTTAATACACAGAAAAAAGAATACGGGATAGAAGTTTTGTCTTATTCAAAGGGAAATTGTAAAAAGGAATATCATAAAGATTTGGATATATTGCCAGGGGATTTTAATTATATCAAAGTAACCACAAGAGATTTTCGTGAACTGGGAGAGAAAGTAAAATTTGATGGGCAAAGTTTGTATATATATCAGGCAGACAGTGTTTTGCGTGGAGCGGAAATTATCCATACCTATGAGTTAAGAAGTAAAAGAGGGTTTATGGTAGAAACGTTATATAACTGGGGATTAACGGGCGCTTCATTAAATGCATCGGTTATCGCTGTAAGCAATGATACGGTGAAGGTGGCCGTGGATGTTGATGGGGGACAGGAGGAATCAAAAGCCAAATGGTTTCCATATTCTACAGTTTATTCGTCCCCAGATGGGACAGGCTGGTATTGTATGCCAGAAAAGGGAGATCATGTAAGGTTGTATTTTCCTGATGAAATAGAGGACGATGGATACATTATAAGTTCTATACATACTGGAAATACAGGAGCAGCAAGCGGTGCAAATGCACCGAGAAGTAATCCGGATAATAAGTCAATTTCGAATAAGTATAATAAGCAAATTCAATTGACACCTACTACAATTGTGATGACGAATAATAATGGAATGAGTATTACACTTGATGACGAGGAAGGAATATCAATAGTAAGTGATAAGAAAATTTCTATTCAATCAGAGGATGAAATTGACATTTTAAGTACCAATGCAGCCATTAATGTAAATGCGGAAGAACAGATTGTCTTATCACAAAACAGCAGCAAAATTACAATGAAGGACAGCATAACAGTAGAAGGATCGAAGGTGTATATGCAGTAAGGAGTTTAGAACATTGATAACACAGGGTGAAGTGAATGTAGGGAAAGCATTTGGCATAAAAGAGATAGAAAAATTTTTTATGGAAATTGTTCCAAATCAGCATGCCAAAGCGTATCTCGTTGGTATGGCTACAGATTTTGGGGCATATGATCAGTGGAAAAATACAAAAGAAGACATGCTGGTAAAGGTATATACTGGAGAAAATATATTATTTGCAGGATATGTAAAAACTGCGGAATGCTGTTTTGAAAACCGAATACATCATATCATACTTGAACTCGTATCAACAACGGAAGGGATGGATCGTGTAAGAAAGTCAAAATCTTTTCAGGATGTCTCTGCAAGTTATAAAGAGATTATCGAAGATTGTGTATCTGAGGAGCAGGCAGCATGTACCTTTGATGTGGATGAGAAAAAGATAGGAAGGCCAATCATTCGTTATAGAGAGACAACCTGGGAATTTGCAATTCGAATGGCCAGTCATTTTCATACAGTGATATACCCGATTGAAACCGCATCGAAACCATCGATCTGGTTTGGATGCAAAACAGTGGGAATGGATACTAAGCAAATCAAAACAGAGAGTTACAGCCATGGGATTGATGAAAGATATTGGAAGGTAAAAGGCAAAATGGATGCTTATGCATCTGATTTTGAATATTACAGAGTCATATCTTATGAAAATTTGGAGGTTGGACAAAGTGTAATATTTGACAATCGAAAAATGTACATTCTTGAGAAAAGATGTAAGCTGAAAAATAGTGTTTTGGAGTTTGAATATATTGTGTCCGGGAGATTGTTTCTCAGTGTGCCGACAGCGTATCGGCAAGGCTTCGCAGGACTTACGATATTGGGAAAGATATTGTGCACAGATGGCGAAAATGTAAAGCTGCATCTTGCAATTGACACAGACCAGAACGCGGCAACGGCTTATTTTTATCAATGGGTACCGGATACGGGGAGTGTAATGTATTGTATGCCGGAAAAGGGAACGACCGTTTCCTTGTATTTTCCAGATGAGGATGAAAGAAATGCAATTGCGGTAAGTTGTATTCGTGAAAATGGAGCAAAGTGTCAGGCGATGACAGACACAGAGATGAAAAATTTCGCAAATCCGACTGGGAAACAATTATATCTTCATCCGGAAGAGACCGGATTGAAAATGTCTGAAAGTAATCAGATGATCGAATTATCAGATGCAAGAGGAGTTGATATCGGAGGAACTATGAAGGTGGGGATCTATGCAGCCGATGAAATAAATATTGAAGGCAGATGTATTAAGATAGACACACCGAAAGCGGTTCAAATGGTACGTGCTTAAAAGGAATAGAGGATTATGGAAGAGAATGTTTTTTACAAACCCGGTGAACCATCATCCGTAATGAGTCTGAATGAAGAAGTGGATTTGTTTGCGTCCTGTGTAAATATTTATACAACGGAAACGGATGTATATGGGGATATCATGGATGAGCCGCGTGAACTGGAAGTGTTTGATGAGGGGGCATGGGCACTTAATCTGGCGACAGGAATTGTGGCTACTTTGGGTCTTGCTGCATGTGCAATTGCAGTTGTGGCAACTGGAGGTGCAGCACTTGCGGTTGTTGCATTCGCGAGCGCTGCTGTCGGAACTGGAGTAATGACAGCTGGAATGTCATATGCGGATAAAAAGAATCAGAAGAACCGGAGCAATTTAGAATATGGAATTGGATTGATGTTGGGTGCAGCAGTAGGGGCTTTGACAGGAGTAGGAATTATGTATGCAGGCCCTGCGCTTACAGTGGCAGGAGAGCAGGCAGGATTTGAGGCATCTTTTCTTATGGGAACAAATGCATTGACAGTAAGCACAATTCCGGATATTGTAACAGCAGGAGGAATGACATTACTGGCAACAGATGGAG
>URYB01000230.1 GCA_900552085.1 uncultured Lachnobacterium sp. | reverse complement strand
TGTAATCTGTTTTCCGTTTACAGTAAACTTAGATGCATCAAATACATGTAAAGAACCATCCTTGAGTGCAGCCTCAACTTCAGCGACCTTGTCTGCTGTGCCTTCTGCAACGTTCGGTCCAAGGTCTGTGATTGCAACTGCATCATCATTAAATCCTTTTGCCCAATCCTGAGGAATTTCTTTTCCGTTTAATACATCACTGAAGAGTTCCTTATAGTATGCAGACCATACGTTTGTTGCACTGGTAAGTGCTGCATCCGGTGCAACATCAAGCATGCTCATGTTGTATCCTACAGAGTAAACAACCTGTCCGTTCTGCCATGCTTTCTCAACCGTATCAGGAGCTCCGGTAGAATCTGCGTGCTGTCCAATGATCACACATCCACGCTTGATCAGCATATCTGCTGCAGCTGCCTCTCCGTCGATATCAAACCATGAATTTGTATACTGTACATCCATTACAACATTTGGAAATACGGACTGGATTCCAAGGAAAAATGCGGTATATCCGGAAACTACCTCTGCGTATGGATAAGCACCTACATATCCGACCTTTACATTTCCATCTTCATCATATCCGTCTTTTGGAATCTCCCCATTCTTATCAAGTTCTGCAATCTTCATACCTGCAACGACACCTGATACATAACGAGACTCATATACATTTGTAAATGCATTATAATAATTGTCCAATCCTGAGATTGCTGCATAATCACCAGTCATTGATACGAAGTTGACATCCGTAAACTCTTCTGCTGCTTCTGCAATATAATCCTGATGTCCGTAACTGTTGGAAATAACAAGTGTACATCCATCAGCAACCAGTGCTTTGGCTGCATCGTAGCAGTCCTCAGACTCATCAATGCGTTCCTTCCATTCAACGTTATTCTCCGGAATACCTAATTCCTTTGCGGCTTCCTTGATACCATCGATGTGAGCCTTAGAATAAGTCTCTGTCTCATCTCCGATTAAGATTGCTCCGATTTTCAAATCAGAAGCAGCTTCTTTTCCGCCTTCTGTTGCATTATTTGCATCTGCAGTACCTGAACCACATCCTGCAAACATGGATACGGAAAGACCTGCAACCAATAACAAACTCAAGATCTTCTTTTTCATAATGTTTTTCCTCCTGTCGGTCGACCTTTTTCTTTTTCACCCTACCAAAGTAGCACACTAAATTTTTACAGTCAACGTATTTCTGTCAAAACAAAGCAGAATTTGACAGAAATTTTACAAATCATTAGGACGTCTAATATTATTTTTCAGAAAATCTTATAGTCGTTATCGCACATGCTGATGTGTAAACAAGTGATCCTGACAGTATTCCCGATTGCCGACACATTTGCTGCAATAGCGGAATTCCAGCTCCGGGTTTGTAATCTCTGTACGTCCGCAGACTGCGCATTTGTGCATGGAAATTCCGGAACCTGGACGTGGCGCAGACATCTGGGAACGGAACTGTTGCTGGCGTTTTCTCTGCTTTCTGGAAAGGCGCATCTTGATTGCATGGAAAAACCAGAACATATGCAACACCGGAATAAGGATCGGCAGGCTTTGCAGGGTTCCAACAATAAATGCCAGCAGCTGTCCCCCTGCCCCACTTGAACCGTATGCCTGAAAGCCACTCACATAGCACATCACAACAGCATATCCTACATAAATCAGCTCAAATACAAGCATCCACTTCATTTTAATCGGAAGCACAAAATACAGACGAACCTCTGCATCCGGCAGACAGATGGCAATTGCAAGCAGCATGGACATCAGAATATAATACGGTGTAAAATTCGGGCTGACATTAACATGAAAGATCAGTCGTAAAAGAACATAGGCAATCATTCCCGCGATATCACACCAGAGAACGCCGCCCCACACGAACAGATTCAAGCGAAACGTTCCGATCAGGCTTTCCAGCTGATTGCCCCACATAAACACGCAGAACAAAAACAACAGTCCAAAAATATCCAGTGATGCTGTCGGGATAAAGATCCAGCTGATCAGTCTCCAGATCTGACCATGTAAAATATCATATCCGGAGAAGGTCATATACGTAAGGACCTGTGGAACGGCCATCGCCATCACCAGTCCAATGATCTGTGCAAATACCAAATACCGGGAGAGATTAACGATTGCGTATCTCCCCCATTTCTTTTCCATTTTGTCTATCCAGTTCATATTTTTCTCCTAACTTTCATTTCTTGCTTTTAACTTCTTGTATTATACTTTTTTGCAGACTTGCTTGTCAATGAAGGGGCTCATTCTTAACAGAATGTTTATTTTTCACGAAAATCGTTTCTTATTTTATAAAATGTTTATTTTTTCGCTCATTGTATTTTGTTCGCCCTTGTCGTATAATGTTGTATGCTTATGAGCGGTATGATTACTTACCTATTTATAATAGACACTAAGGCGGAGGTTACTTTTTATGGAAAACAAATCCTTACATAAACTTGGAATTGACATCGGATCTACCACAGTAAAAGTGGCTGTGTTAGACGGGCAGGACAATCTGCTTTTTTCCGATTACGAACGTCATTTTGCCAATATTCAGGAAACACTGACTTCCCTGATCCAGAAGGCATTTGATCAGCTTGGCGAACTTTCGGTAGCTCCAATGATCACCGGTTCCGGCGGTCTTACTCTTGCCAAGCATCTTGAGGTTCCGTTTGTACAGGAGGTAATCTCTGTTTCTACAGCACTTCAGCACTATGCCCCACAGACAGATGTGGCGATCGAGCTCGGTGGTGAAGATGCCAAAATTATATATTTTGAAGGCGGTAATGTTGAGCAGCGTATGAATGGTATCTGTGCAGGTGGTACCGGTTCTTTCATTGACCAGATGGCTTCCCTCATCCAGACGGATGCTTCCGGGCTCAATGAATATGCCAAGAACTACAAAGCAATCTATCCAATCGCAGCCCGTTGCGGCGTATTTGCAAAAACCGATATTCAGCCGCTGATCAACGAAGGTGCAACACGCGAAGATCTGTCTGCATCTATTTTCCAGGCAGTTGTAAACCAGACGATCAGTGGACTTGCCTGTGGTAAGCCAATTCGTGGACATGTAGCATTCCTCGGTGGACCACTGCACTTCCTTTCTGAATTGAAGTCTGCTTTTATCCGCACACTCAATCTGGATGATGAACATGCGATCACACCGGACAATTCCCATCTGTTTGCGGCAATTGGTTCGGCACTTAATTATAAGGAAGACTCTGTCACTACGCTTTCTACTTTATTAAAGAAGCTTTCTTCCGGTATCAAGATGGAATTCGAAGTAGCCCGTCTGGATCCGCTTTTTGCCGATCAGTCTGAATATGATGCTTTCACCGAGCGTCATGGAAACAACCATGTACAGACTGCAGACCTTGCCTCTTATGAAGGAAACTGTTATCTGGGAATCGATGCCGGTTCTACCACAACAAAGATTGCATTGGTAAGCGAGAACGGTGACCTGCTGTATTCTTTCTACAGCAACAACAACGGAAGCCCTCTGGCTACAGCGATTCATTCCATTCAGGAAATCTATGAAAAACTGCCGGAAAAAGCACATATTGTTCACTCCTGCTCTACCGGATACGGCGAGGCTCTTTTGAAAGCTGCGCTGATGCTGGATGACGGTGAGGTTGAGACGGTTGCCCATTATTATGCAGCTGCTTTCTTCGATCCAAAAGTTGACTGTATCTTAGATATCGGTGGTCAGGATATGAAATGTATCAAGATCAAGAACCAGACGGTTGATTCGGTACAGTTGAACGAAGCATGTTCTTCCGGATGTGGTTCTTTCATCGAAACTTTTGCAAAATCATTGAATTTCTCGGTACAGGATTTCGCCAAAGAAGCACTTTTTGCGAAGAATCCGATTGATCTTGGAACAAGATGTACCGTATTTATGAATTCCAAAGTTAAACAGGCACAGAAAGAAGGAGCTTCTGTCGCTGATATTTCTGCGGGACTTGCATATTCCGTTATCAAGAATGCTTTATTTAAGGTTATCAAGTTATCCGACGCCAAAGATTTAGGCGAAAACATCGTTGTACAGGGTGGAACGTTCTACAATGATGCCGTACTCCGAAGCTTTGAGAAAATTGCTGGTGTCCATGCAACCCGTCCGGATATCGCCGGAATCATGGGTGCTTTCGGTGCCGCTCTTATCGCAAGAGAACGTCACGAAGAAGGCTACCAGACAAGTATGCTTACCATTGAGCAGATCAACGAGCTTTCCTATACAACAAAACTTGCGCGTTGCCAGGGCTGTACCAACCACTGTCTGCTGACAATCAACAAGTTCTCTGACAACCGTCAGTATATCACCGGAAACCGTTGTGAGCGAGGACTTGGAAAAGAAAAGAATAAAGAAAATATTCCAAACTTATTTGAATATAAAAACAAGAGACTGTTTGACTACAAACCGCTTTCCGCAGAGGAAGCAACCCGCGGAACAGTTGGTATTCCACGCGTTCTGAACATGTACGAAAATTATCCGTTCTGGGCTACATTCTTTAAGAAGCTCGGTTTTTCCGTTGTACTGTCTCCACAGTCTACCCGAAAGATCTATGAGCTCGGTATCGACAGTATCCCGAGTGAGTCCGAATGTTACCCTGCAAAACTTGCACATGGACACATTTCCTGGCTCATCCATCAGAACGTGGACTTTATCTTCTATCCGGCTATTCCATACGAAAGAAATGAATTTC
>URYB01000229.1 GCA_900552085.1 uncultured Lachnobacterium sp. | reverse complement strand
GACATTTTCTTGCAGTACTCGAAAAGGATGGAGAAGTATCCCAAGAGTACAGAGGATACTGTGCCAATGGCCCACAGAAGTCGCTGAGTGAGAAGGATATCCGGGAATATATGGACTTCTGCAAAGAAAATATCAAGAATGCACCGCAGGGGATTTACCTGAAATTTGGCGATCAGTTATACGTGGCGCCGGAAGGTATGCCGGCAACCAAAGGAATGAAAGTATTAAGACCGGGATTGCATCTTGGAACTATGAAAAAGAATCGTTTTGAACCGTCGCATGCGTTGGCACTCGCGTTATCTGCAGATGAAGTTGTGTATTCGATGGATTTACCGGCGGAGGATCCGCGCGTACATGCATATCTCAATGGACAGACTTTTTCCGCAGAAGGAGAAAAGGGCTGGTATCTTATTACGGTTGATGGATATAGCATTGGATGGGGAAAACTTGCGGGAGGTGTAATGAAAAATCATTACCCGAAAGGTTTACGCATACAATATTAAAAATTATAAATGGATTTAAAAACCCTCGGCGAGATGGCCGAGGGTTTTATATAATGAAAATATTACGGTAAATCGTAGCTGCCAGGCGTTAAATAGAGTGGCCACCGCCGCCACCGCTGTGACCGCCGCCACCGCCTCCTCCACCGCTGCTGCTGGAGCTTGGCGGACTGTAAGTCTTCGCCTGGTGAGAGAAAGTAATTCGCGGATTGGTGATATTCGTATTGGCATAAATGCTGGAAATAATGGTTTTGACACTGGTTTTCTTTTGGCGGGAGTAGAACATGGCAATAAAATAGTTAATCAGAAATGCCAGTATGATCGCGAGTAAAGCACTGCAGATATATTTCATTGGCTGTGCAATGCGGCGTCCTTCCATTAATGAGAGGATCTGCTCCATAGTTTTATAACTGCAGGTATAATAATCCCGTCCGTGTGATTCCGTTGCATAAGTATAAGTGTTATCTGTAATGCTATAGGCATAGGAATTTGTAATGGTTTTGTGGGCATCACCATCACTGTAAATGAAGATTTTATTTAAGCGACGATCAATGACAAATATGGTTCCGTTTGCGTGCGCACCGAAAGTGGAGTCAAAATAATCAGCTGCAAAATCCTCGGTAGAGTAAAAACTGTGGCTCGTTGTTGTGACCAATGCAACGTTACAGTAGTCGGTAATCTCTGTCATGATTTCAACAAGTGAATCCTCTTCATCATCGGTTAAAAAATCGGCATCATCATCCAGAATCAAATCATAACCGGAATCCGAATTGTGATCGGTTGTGATTGCGTCCACAACAACTGTCTGTGGAAAGATCAGGAATAATGCCAGTAAAAGGGCAGTAGCAGATTTTAAAAGTCCTGTTTTATGCACGGTCATCACCTCCCTGTTTATCAAATTGTGGAAGCCGTCTTGTAGATAATACATTATAAAAACGTATGACATCGATGATGGAAATCAACACGGCTGCCAGACAGAAAATTGCACCAGAATAATAAAATATATCAGAGACTGGTTTTATAATTAGAATGAGCAAACAAACAATGGCTGCGATTACAGTCAATGCGCGGGCATTTTTCCTCTTTGGGGGCTCTTCCTTTTGGCTTTCGGGAGCAGAGGCAGGTGGAACCGATGTGCTCGATCCTCCTTTTGTATATTGCTTTCCACGATCATTGGTGTCAGAATCTTTCGCGTTGATTTTGGAAAGCTCTGTAGAGGTAATGAGTGTTGTTGCAATTGCAAGCGCCATGGAAATTCCAGTCAGCCAGGAAGGCAGGAGCGTGATAAAAGCTGCAAGAAACAGAAAAATCGGTATTGCAAGAATAATTGAACCAAAAATATATTTCTTCGGATCGATTGGGAGGTCTGCAACGAGTTTTCCGGTCTGCCCGTTTACGGTAACGTAGGCCACACGGTCTTTGTTACGGTAAGACATAAACCATACAGGAAACATTGTACTGTCAACTGCTTCGGTTGTTGTATGAAAAGAATCGTAACGACCAGTCTTCGGAGCGAGGGTGTAAGACTGAAATTCAGGCATAGATTTCATATGCTCCAATGTCTGCTCGCGCGCGAACGCTTCTGCATCGCTTCGGTAAATGGATGGAGCAACATCCGCAGTATCCGCATAGAATCCGCTGAGAAACGATGGTGTGAATGCTTTCATCCCTTTCACATCATACGGTGCAAGTTCTTCACTGATGTTATCGGCAAAGGATGAGGAAGCATCGTAAGATAAGCCTTTATAGTAGGCATCAATATTTCCTTTTAGATTATAATGGTCTTTGTAAAGGTAATCACCTTTTTGGTATTCTTTTGTTCCGTGTACAAGGAAATCTCCCTGTTGGGTTATATAGTAGGCCCAGTACGGCATATAAATACCGCGGAAACTATCTATGTATTTTGGGTCTTTCAACTCTTTTGGCGCAAAAATGGCACGGCGCATCATATTGCGATATGCATTTTTACAATCCTCTTTTGATTTTTGAAACGGTATAATGTAATTTGGGCGTCGTTCATGGCTGATACGACTGTAAAGAATTGTGGATGCACCACAAAAACTGCAGAATCCCGCGGCGGCATTGTCGGTACTGAGAATTTCTCCGCCGCATTGAGGACAGGTGAAAATGGTGACTTCATAGTTGCTTTCGTAGGATTTTTCCTCTTCTGCGTCACTTTTCTTGTCTTCAAAAGCGTAAGGATTAAACAGTTCATGGCAATACTCACAGGATAATTGCTGGGATGGAATATCAAATTTCAGATTTCCACCGCAATTTGGACATGAAAACATGAATTTTCCCTCTCTTTTCTTTGGTACTATTTTATAAACTCCAATTCCATGTTAATACAATTTCGTTGATTTGTCACACAAAATAAACTATGATACAATAAGAAAAGCAGCGTCGCCATATTGACGCTGGTCAAGGAGAATAAAATGCAGGATTTTTTAAAGGCAAATTATCATGCGCATACCTGGCGCTGTCAGCATGCATATGATACAGAGAGAGAATATATCGAAGCAGCAATTGAAATGGGAATGAAAGAATTTGGGTTTTCGGATCACGTTCCATGTCCGTTTCGGGATGGCTATGTGTCTGCAATCCGTATGACGATGGAACAGGCACCGGAGTATGTTGCGACAATCCGTAATCTTGCGGCAGATTATAAGAATGATATCAAAATTTATGTAGGATTTGAGGCAGAATACATTCCGGAATACTATGAGGAGCAGATGCGTCTGTTCCGAAATCTCGGATGTGATTATATGATTATGGGACAGCATTTTCTGCAAAGCGAGCAGAATGGACCATATACCGGTACGCCGACGGATGATGAGAGCCGTATCCGGGATTATGTGGATGCTGTGATCGAAGGAATGAAAACAGGAAGCTATCTATATCTGGCACATCCGGATCTGATGAATTATCAGGGAATGGATTCGGTTTATGACTGGGAAATGACGCGCTTATGCAAAGAAATGAAAGAGCTGGATATTCCTCTCGAGATCAATATGCTTGGCATGGGCGAAGGACAGAAACACTATCCGACCGAGCGTTTCTGGAAAATCCCGGGTGAAGTAGGAAATAAAGTGATCCTGGGACTGGATGCACATTGCAAACGTCAGGTACAGGATGTGGAATCATATAACAAATGCATGCATATTGTAGATAAATATAATCTGAATTTAATAGACAGAATTGAAATATAAAACAGAGGAGTAAATCATGACACAGGATAATATGAATTTTACGACCGGAAGTATTTTCAGAAAACTGATCGGTTTTATGATGCCGATTCTTGGCGCATTGCTTTTACAGACGATGTATGGAGCTGTGGATATTTTGGTAGTTGGATGGTTTGGAACCGATGTAGGAATATCGGCAGTCTCCACCGGAAGCAGTTTTATCAATATGATCGTCTTTATTTTAAATGGACTGGCCATGGGTGTGACGGTGCTTATGGGACGTTACATTGGTGAAAAGAATGAGGGAAGGCTAGGAAAAGTAATTGGTGGAGCGATCGTTACATTTCTTGCAATTGCGGCAGTGATGACGGTATTGCTTCTTGTATTTGCACCGGGACTTTCCACTATAATGCAAGCACCAAAGGATGCGATGGACAAAACGATTGTGTATATTCGTATTTGCGGTGGCGGTATTGTATTTATAATAGGATATAATTTGATCAGCAGTATTTTTCGTGGAATCGGAAATTCGCGACTGCCATTGTTATTTGTAGGAATTGCCTGTGCAGTAAATGTGGCTCTGGATCTGGTGTTTGTAGCAGTCTTTCGCTGGGACGTTGCAGGAGCTGCTTTTGCAACGGTAATTGCACAGGCGGTAAGTCTGATCCTATCAATTCTTGTATGTACGAAAATAGATCTTCCGTTTCATATTCAAAAAAGTGATCTGTGCTTTTCTGGTGAAGTACAGAAATTCCTGGCATTGGGGCTTCCGATTGCATTTCAGGAGTTTTTGACTCAGTTTTCGTTTATGTGCCTTCTGTCTTTTGTGAATGGTATGGGATCGACAGAGGCAATCCGGCTGGCTTCTTCTTCCGGATACGGAATCGCAAATAAAATCGTAGCGGTCGTAATGCTGGTTCCGTCTGCCCTGATGCAGTCGATGTCTTCGTTTATCGCACAGAATGTCGGCGCAGGAAAAGAGAAGCGGGCACAGAAAACGAAGGGGTATGGAATGCTGATCGGG
>URYB01000228.1 GCA_900552085.1 uncultured Lachnobacterium sp. | reverse complement strand
TTCTAATATATGAATCGGTATTTCCTTGATTTTCATTTTTTTACAAATGGGATTGTTTTCATGCAGAAATTCAAAGAAACAATTAAGATCATACGCATATGCAAGACGCGTCCTGGAAGCTGTGGTAGGTTCAATTCCAATAAAAAACTGTTTACAGTAAGGTGGAAGTTCATCCAGTATTTCGCGTAGATGCAACTGGTTTTTCATATTTACTTCTTCATAATATGCTTTATTTTTTGCCATAATATTTCCATCCTTCTATATTTCCGGTTGTAATTGCATGAAACAATCTTTTTTTTGCTCCCGGATTTTCTAAATTAATCTGTCGAACCAATTGTTTGATATATTCCCGGTGTGTTGAACCGTCTGCAGGACATGGATTTTTGACAATTGGTAATTGATATTTATTTTTAAAGCCAATGACATCCGCTTCCAGTACGTACATAAGTGGACGGATAACTGTTAAGTCACAACGATCCAGATGGGTTACTGGTGGGAAAGCATAAAAGCGACCTTCGTAAATCATCGAAAGAAACACGGTCTCTATAATATCATCCATATGATGCGCATAAGCAACTTTGTTACATCCAAGTTCCTTTACCGCATTGTTCAAGGCTCCTTTACGCATTTTGGCACAAAGAGAGCATGGAGAGGATTCTTTTCGCTCTTCAAAAACAATCTCACCTATCTGTGTATGAATAATATGATATTCAACCTGAAGATCTTCACAAAGTTTCTGAATAGGTTCAAGAGAAAATCCTTTAAAGCCAAGATCAACGGTAACTGCAACAATTTCAAATGGAACAGGGTAGAAGTGACGCAGTCCTGCTAATGCATAGAGCAATGTAATGGAATCTTTTCCACCGGAAATTCCTATTGCAATTCGGTCATTTGCCTGAATCATATCATAATCTTCTATTGCCTGTCGCACCTGGCTGTAAAGCTGTTGTAATTTCATTTTATTGTGCCTCCATTGGTTTTCATTATATAATATTTCCAGATAATAATCCAGTGTAACCCATTGCTGAACATGAGGAAACGTTATATACTGAAAACTACAGATGGCAAGGATATGACATAAACATAATTTTAGAAGGGATATTGCATTTATAGATGAATAACATAAAGTTACAGCAAGATCTTTGCAATGTGATCCGGCAGGCTATTGATCAAAAAGATATTATAGGAGCAAATTTGCTTATAACAAAAGATGATAAAGAAATCGCTTATTGTCAGGAAGGAATGGCAAATGCAGAACAAAAACGGTCGATACAAAGAGATACGATATTTCGGCTTTATTCTATGACAAAACCAATTACAGCCACAGCCGCTATGATCTTAATGGAGCGTGGAGAGTTGGAACTGTATCAGCCGGTTTCTGATTTTCTTCCAGCTTTTGCAAAGCAAAAAGTGTACCAAAATGGAAAATTAGTTTCTCCACAGCGTCCAATGATGATACACGATCTTTTAGATATGAGTTCTGGATTATCCTATCCGGATGATGCAACGGAAGCTGGGAGAGCAGTAGGAAAAATTTATGAAGAAATGTGTCAAAAGCTGGGACAGCCAAACGCAATTACAACTATAGAATTTGCAAACTGTCTGGCTAAAAGCCCCTTACTTTTTACTCCGGGTTCTTCCTGGCAATATGGTACATCGGCAGACGTACTTGCCGCAGTAATTGAAGTTGCTTCCGGAAAGAAATTTTCACAGTTTTTGCAGGAAGAGCTTTTTACTCCGCTTGACATGAAAGATACAGCTTTTTATGTTCCAGAAGAAAAACAGCATCGTCTGGCTGCCACTTATGAAACGGTACTGGACTCTGCCGGAAATCCAAAGATGATTCGATATACTGGAACGAATCTTGCGATTTCTAATGAAATGAAACAACCACCAGCATATGAAGCGGGTGGTGCAGGACTTGCATCCACGCTTGACGACTATTTAAAATTTGCACATATGCTACAACATCAGGGAACTGCAAATGGTCAACAGATCTTGCATAAGCGAACGGTTGAATATCTTATTTCCAGTAAACAATCTCCAGCACAAATGAAAGCATTTCATCAATGGATTGGTGCAGATGGATATACCTACGGAAATTTGATGCGGAGATGTATTGCACCGGAAGAACATAGAAATTTATGCACTTACGGAGAATATGGCTGGGATGGTTGGTTAGGTATGTATTTTGTCAATTTGCCCAAAGAAAATATAACTTTATTGATTGGTATGCAGAAAAAAGATGCCGGTACATTTACCCTTACAAGAAAATTGCGCAATGTATGTTTCAGTTATTTACTATAATGATTAAAGGGTTACGAGAATGCAAAGCATGTAGTAATTTGATATATTAGAATTAGAATATGAATAGAGATTAATATTAACAAGGAATAAAAAAGATGTGGAAAGTAAAACAAATTTTTGATGGAGAGTATGGATGTGAAGAACGTCTTCCGGGTGAAAAAATGAAATGCCTGGTTACGATTGAAGATGAACAGGGCAATGTAAAATCCTTTACTGCAGAAGACGAATGGCTTACAAACAATCATATCGATGAAGGTTCTATAATTGAAGAAGGAGAATTTAAAAATGAAATTTGTAATACAACGTGTAACAAACGCAAAATGTGAAGTGAATCATGAAATCACTGGTGCAATCGAACAGGGTTTCTGCGTCCTGATAGGTGTTGCAGAGACGGACAATGAACAAATTGCCGACAAAATGATTAAAAAATTATTAGGTATGCGTATTTTTAGTGATGAAAATGGAAAGACAAATTTATCAATAAATGATGTAAATGGTTCCTTGCTTTTGATTTCACAGTTTACATTATATGCAAATTGTCGCAAAGGAAATCGTCTGTCTTTTACAGAAGCTGGAAATCCAACTTTGGCAAATCAGTTATACGAATATATTATCGAACAATGTAAAAAAGAAATACCAAATGTACAAACGGGAATTTTTGGTGCAGATATGCAGATCAGTCTGACAAATGATGGACCATTTACAATTGTGTTGGATTCAGAAATGCTGGCATGAGAAAATGGGGGATTTTACATTTATAAGTAAAAATTGATTAAGATAGCACTTTTTATGGATTAAACAGTTGTTTTTGCGGAATTTTAAAACCGGATTTCAAGACTATATATTTTTATATTATAGTATAGATAGTGATACAACAACTGGTATCAAATTTAAACAAGGTTGTTGATGAGAAAGATGGTACCATCACATTTTTATAAAGTGTAATGGTTGCATTAATCATACATGTGGTATTTAATAGTAGCATGTGCTATACTGACGATATGAATTAAAATCGAGAATTTTCATGAAATAAAGTTCATATGTTGCTTATTTTAAAGAAGTAATTGGCTTATTTGTGATCCTTTTGTATAGTTATATAGAAGTAAAAAAGAGAAGACAAAGAAGTTAGTTGATTCTTTGATAAATGTAAATTATTGAATCTAGGAACATTTGTGAATTTGTAAGAATGGAGAGTGAAGATGACAAGAAATGAACTTGGGATGCGAGAGATATCCGAAGAAGAAGCTAGAAAAATCGGCATAGATCTTTCTATGGTTGGAATCTGCAAAAAACTTCGTAAACTTGCTAAGCTTGATCGTTTACAATTAGATGAAACTACTCACAGGAGTCAGCTAAATTTACATTTATTCAAATACATTAAGTATTGTGGTATGTCTCCGCTTGATTATGTTAAAGAGTATTTGTCTAATTTACAGCCATACATGATAGAAAGACGAAAAGATCAGGAAAAGCAGTCTTCTTTTGTATGTGTTGTAGATAATATGTATCGTATATCAGTATATATAAAAGCTGATAATGCTTTTGGGGAAGAAATGATAATATCTTTTCATGAAGATAATATTCGTGGGGTTGCCAAAACGAATAGTCTTGTTAAGAACAATGCCGAGCGTTTGGTTCCAGTGATTGCGGATAGCTATGGCAGCATTAATTTGGAGACAGGTAATGTGTCTGTAAAATTGTTTGTTCAACGTGGTATGAAGGTATTGCCTCTTGATGTCATTGGTTTTAAGTGCAGAGATATTTTTGTTGTACGAGAAGGAGATATTAGCCGTCAGTTTCTTGATTACTGTAATCAGTATATCAGGGACCTTTATACGAGCAATCTGCAACTTGATTTTGATCAGATAGAAGTCTTCTCTATGCTTCAGCAAATAAGTTTTACAAGTTATGGGAGAGATACTTTTTCTTCTATTTCATTATTGATCGATTCAATTGCTGTTCAGACGGACAGTATTAGTAGACAGACAGCCGACTTTGCACTTGTAACCTTTACACAGTCATTAAAGTTGACTGGCGAACAGAAGGAAGAGTTAATAAATCTTTTGGATGAAAAATATTTGGTATCAGATATTAAATCTATTGATGAAATACTCTATCGTGTAAAATCTTCTTTACTGGAGGATGGTGTAACTCAGGATCAGTTTAAAGAGCTTTCAGTTCTGGAAGATGATGGTGAGACAATGCCACACGAAATACATTTGGATTAAGTTCTATTTTGTAGTTTATACAGCAACAAGAAGCAGTTAAAAGCTGCTTCTTGTTTTATTTTGGCTTATTTTGGTTCAAAAAGGAGGTTGTTTTACTGTATTGTTTGCTATATATTATTTATTATGCAATGCCATTCAGTTAAGCATCATTTCAGTGGTTTTCTGTCATAGAGAGC
>URYB01000227.1 GCA_900552085.1 uncultured Lachnobacterium sp. | reverse complement strand
ACTGACCAGATGCGGGGCAAAGGTGGATGTGGCAATACCGAACCGTATTACAGATGGGTACGGTCTGAATAGGAACCTGATCACAGAAGCATTCGAATGTGGTGTGGATACGATTCTGACCTGTGATAATGGAATTGCTGCAATCGAAGAAATTGCTTATGCAAAGAAAATGGGAATGACAGTTCTTGTGACCGATCATCATGAAATCCCATTCAAAGAGGTAGATGGGGAGCGCATTTATTTGCGCAGTGAAGCGGATGCCGTTGTCAATCCGCATCAGAAGACCTGCGCTTTTCCGTACAAGAATCTGTGTGGTGCAGGCGTTGCATGGGCAGTTATCGTTGCATTATATGAAAAAGACGGTATCGAACAGAAAGAGGCAGAAGATCTGCTGGAGTTTGTCGCATTTGCAACGGTGGGAGATATTATGTCCCTGACCGGCCTGAATCGTATTCTTGTCAGGGAAGGATTAAAAAGAATCCATCATACGACGAATATCGGAATGCGTGCACTGATCAGTCAGTGCGGGCTTTTGCCGGAGCAGATAGATACTTATCATTTCGGCTTTGTTCTTGGACCATGTATCAATGCGGCGGGAAGACTCGATACAGCCCGCCGTGCACTGCGTTTATTCATTTCGGAGAAACCAGAGGAAGCGGCGGAGATTGCGGATGAACTGGTTGTGTTGAATGAAGAGCGGAAAGAGATGACAAGGCAGGGCGTGGAAGAGGCAAAACAGCTTGTGGAAGAGGGCGGTTATGACAATGATCCGGTCCTTATCCTGTATTTGCCGGATGTGCATGAGAGCATTGCAGGTATTATTGCCGGTCGTATCCGGGAATACTATTATCGTCCGACCTTTATTCTGACGAAAGCGGAGGATGGTGTAAAAGGCAGCGGCCGTTCGACCGAAGAATATTCGATGTATGAACAGATGTGTAAATGCAGTGATCTGCTGACAAAGTTCGGAGGACATCCGATGGCAGCAGGCTTGTCGCTTCCGGAAGAGAATGTGGAGGCATTTCGGAAACAGATGAATGAAAACTGTCCATTCCGCGCAGAGGAGATCGTACAGACCATTCATATTGATGTGCCGATGCCAGTGGATTATGTGACAAATGCGCTGGTCGAAGAATTTTCAATTCTTGCGCCGTTTGGAAAAGACAATCCAAAGCCTGTTTTTGCGGACCGGAATCTGAAAATCAGCCGTATGTGGATCATTGGCAAAAATCAGAATGTGCTTCGAATGACGCTGATTTCCGAACAGGGACGTCCGCTGTCTGCAATTTACTTTGGCGATATCGAAGCCATGCAGACGTATCTGGTAGACCAGTATGGAACACAGGAAGTAGAAAAAGCGTTTCATGGAAGAGAGAATAGCATGCAGATATCCATTGTATATTCTCCGAAAATCAATACATACAGAGACAGTGAAACTCTTCAGTTTGAAATACAATATTATCGTTGAAAAAAGCACGGTGACATTGTAGAATAGAAGTAGTTTAACAGATAGTGTCAGGTTTTCTATGAAAACTTGATCGGTGGAGGATAGTAAATGTTCGGCAGAAATAAGATCAGCCAGGAAGAAATTGAACGGTTAAAAAATAAAATCAATATAGATAATGCATTTTTTGCAGAAATGGAAGACCAGAAAGACATGTTTGATGCCAGCGTAGCGGAACTGGCAGAGTCATACCGTCAGGTGGCTGCGGATGTCACACAAATCAGTGAGAACATGAACAATGCAATCACACTGGCATCCGGTAATACAGAAATTGAAAACAATCTCGGCGTAATTGTCAATGATTATCGCCAGAGAGTTCAGGAGAAGGAATTGCAGCAGCAGGCGGCAGACGAAGGCTTTCATCAGCTTTTGGATGCGACGACCAGACTGGTAGATGCCAACAAACATTTTACCACTCCTTCAAAATATATCAGCGAGTTTCCATCCAATTATAAGGCGCAGAACCAGTCTTGCCGTGAGAATCTTGATCAGATGGAAGAGTTCGGAAAACAGATGGGAGTACTGTCATTGCAGGCAGCCATTGAGGCAGGACGTCTCGGTGAGGACGGAAGACAGTTTGTGGAAGCAGCAGAGGATATCCGGACATATGCAGCAAACTATGACAAAGTTATTGCACATACCAGAGAACTGTTACAACAGTCGGATGATCGGCTGAACGAATTGGAAAAGCAGGTGCATCACCTCATTACTTTGCTGAAAGAAAATAACATTGCGACAGCTAAACTTATGAAGTTATGTCAGGATGCAGTTGATAAAGCAGATGCATTGAGCCAGAATCCATTGATGGATGATTTCATAGAAATCCAGAATAAAATGTCTACGCTGCGCAATGCAGATGAAGAGATTGTAAAATCCGAGGAACGCAATCGGATGCAGGTGGATGATCTGAATGAAGAATTCCTCGCGCAACAGAAAAATCAAAAAGAAATTTTCCGGATGATCGATCCTTTGTATCGGCATCTGATCGAACGGAAATCACAATAAAAAAAGTTGCACAATGTGCAACTTTTTTTATTATTCAAGAGAAAATTTTTTGCGTGTGTTCTGCGGCTGGGAAGAGGATGATTTGGACCAGCTGCGTTTGTAAACGAGCCGGTACATCACAAATCCAAGTAAAAATGCCGTACATACATCAAAGACGGAATGCTGTTTGATAAACATGGTGGCAAGAATAATGCTGACCATTAAAATGAAAGAAACAGCCTGAACGGTCTTGTTTTTTCGCAACTGCTCATTTTGCATGACTGCGAAATGAATACCGAGAGAATTATATACGTGAATACTCGGAAACAGATTGGTTGCCGTATCCGTGGCATATAAAAACTCACACAATTTCGTAAATATGTTGTGGTGTGTGAAATAATAAGGGCGGAGAAAATGTCCGTTCGGATATACCGTGGAAATAATCAGAAAAATGGTCATTCCCGTAAACAAAAACGCACATAGTTTGTAGTAATCGGACTTATTATGTAAAGCCATATAAGCAATGCCCCATGCAACATAGCCAAACCACAACAGGTAAGGGATGACAAAATATTCGCAGAACGGAATATAATCATCTAATGGAACATGGATTACATGAAAATGGGTTGTCACCGTTTTTTCCACATATCCGAACCATGGCAGATAGATGCAAAAATATAAAAGAAGCAACAGGTGCTTATAGTTTTCGTACAAATATTGAATTTGGTATTGAAGACGCTTACGCAAATTTGCAAACATACAGATACCTCTTTTTGATTGGTCTGAAAACATTGTTTATGCATATAAATAGGATATGCATGTTCTTACAGTTGTTGATTATAGCACTCGTTTTGCGGGGCTACAATAGGAAAAAATATTGTTAATAATTTTTTGGAAAAATTAAGATTTTCGGTATGTTGACAAGGATTTTAGTTATTGTATAATAAAGGATTGAGTGAGAAAATGACAGAGAGGATGCAAATTTGAGCGTGGACGAGAAGAGAAAGCCGGCAGCAAATAAGTCGGAAAGCAGCAAAAGAGAAAAGAACGTAGCAAAAAATAGACATTTGGTGATTGGAGTGATGGTTGTTCTGGCTGTTATTTATGTCGGAACAAGTGTTTATTTTATGCATCATTTCTATCCACAGACAACATTAAATGGAAGAAAAGTCAGTGGGTATTCAGCAAAAAAGGTCAAGAATATAGCCAATGATGAGATTCACTCCTATGTATTGAAGGTAAAGACAAGAGATGGAAAGACAGAAGAGATTGCAGGAGCGGATATTGATTTAGAACCGCAGTGGAATGATGAAACTGAAAAACTGATCGAAAAACAGAATGGTTTTGCATGGCCGGTCAAGCTTTTTCAAAAAGAGACATTAAAAAGCGAGACGCTGGTTGCTTTTGATGAAGAAAAGGTAAAGAAAGTCGTAGATAGTCTGGACTGTATGGATGAAAGCAAACAGACAGAACCAGAGAATGCGGGGGTTTCTTCCTACAGTGAAAAAGATGGTTATACCATTGTGCCATGTGTGATGGGAACCAAAATTGACGCTGATAAAATGTACGAAGCTGTTGATGATGCAGTAAATGGTCTCGTGGAGAAGCTGAATCTCGACAAAGCGGGAGTGTACATAGATCCAACGGTTCTTGATGATAACGAAGAACTGGCGCATGCAGTTGACAGCATGAACAAATATTCAAAAGCAAGTATTACTTACCAGATTGGAAAGAACACCGAGGTGTTGGATGCATCTGTATACAGTGACTGGATGCGTCTGAACAAGAATCTGAAACCGGTACTCAGCAAGAAAAAGGTGGAAGAATATGTAAGTACGCTGGCAAAGAAATACAATACCTGTTATACCGCCAAAAAGTTAAAGACTTCCTATGGAAAGACAGTCACAATTCCGCTCAGTCATTATGGATGGAAGGTAGACAATGAGGCAGAAGTCAACCAGATTATAGACGATATTAAGGCGGGAAAAGCAGTTACCCGCGATCTGAATTATTCTATGACGGCCAACAGCCATGATGGAAATGATTTTGGAGATTCTTACGTAGAAATTAATCTGACCGCGCAGCATTTGTTCTTATATAAGAAAGGTAAGCTTGTGGTCGAGAGTGATTTTGTTTCAGGAAATGTTTCAAATGGAAATGCGACACCGACAGGTGCATATGGAATTACTTATACGGAAAAGAACGCAACATTGCGTGGAGAAAATTATGAGACACCGGTTACTTACTGGATG
>URYB01000226.1 GCA_900552085.1 uncultured Lachnobacterium sp. | reverse complement strand
TCTCCCGGTTATCTGCCTTCGTCCTGTTCGTCCCAATACTCTGTTCCATTGGATGTTTCTTCGTCTTCTTCTACAAAACTTATGATTCCCCCACATGCATCACAGATCAGATATGAGTCTGTTGTCAATAATGTTCCGGATCCGTTTGCTGTGATAAATTCAATATCTTCCTTGGTATTCTCCCATTTGCCCTGTATCAATGGCTGACATTTGGTTCCATGAACTGTTTCGTTGTTTTTCGGTGTCCCTCTGGATGTATCCGGCTGCAGACAAATGTTCTCACCTTCATAGGCAGCCTCTGTGCACACCCCGAACCACGAAATGTTTTGCTGCTCTGTGCCCGGCATCTCCTCTGTCGCTACGACAGTATCGGTATCTAATAGAAAGGGATGTCTCTTGCCGTTCTCATTCATACTCTCCCCGGACTCTCCCGTCCTGCCCTCGATGCACATTTCAAATCCATGTCCATTTATTAAATTTAAGCGTCTGCAATGTGATCCTTTGTCGCATTGCATTAATGCACCTCTGGTCACAAATTTTCTGTCACTCATTCCGTTCCTCCAGTTCTTTCCACTTAAAGCCTAAAAATTCATTCTGTAACAGAGCTTCTACAAAATCTTCTCTTGCAAACACGGTTCTCTCGATGACCCCTTTGGGCATAAACAGTACACAATCGGGTATTTTACTTTCTTTTAATACTGCTTTCTCCAAAACTGTATGATTGTAATTCCAGACAGACGCTGCGGATAAGCAATCATATTCCCGCAACAACGGAAATACATATTTATGATTTTTGTGTTTTGTGCGATCCCACAGTATTACATCCCGGAATTCCATCACAGGCTCAAATGCTTTCAGCAGCTTTCCTGCTTCTTTCGGCAGAAGAAAGACCGGATGGCAAACAAGTTCTTTATATTTTGTATTCGTGGCTGTACGGGTTTCCAATACTGTTACTTTTGGAATTTCTTCATATCGTCCGGGTCTCATAATTTCTACGTTTATGTTTTGGAACCAATTCACTACACGAGGTACTTCCGCCTCTTTGGTATCCTGCTGCAACATATAATACTTCATGCTTTCTCTCCTGCTACCGGATTACCGAACACTTCTACTTTTACTCCCTCTTCCAGATAGTTGCCAAAAGTCAATATGATTGCATCCGCGCACCTGACTTTTTCAATGCCTTCCACAAGCACGAACGCTGCACTCATTCCCGTCAAATATTCCATCACTATAAATTGAAATGCATTGCCATACATTAACTTTACAAGCTGCTGTTCTCTTGTTGTAAGCCGAAACACCCTGGAATTGACCTTTTTCTGCACCTGCTGCAACTGTTTTTCAAACGTTTTTTCGATAAATTCCGGTTTCCATTCTTCGGAAATTTCTACTGGATTTGTATATCCGTTTTCGTCATACAGCCGGATGGTAAAATGATAGGTTCCCTCTAATATGGCCACCCGTCTTGGGAATACACGAATATAACAAAGTTTCCCGAATTTGTCTTCTTTTTGCATTTGTGATGCCTGCCTGTACACGCTTCGCATGCTTTTGTGCAATTCCTCTATCGCTTTATCTGTATTATCTTCAAAATACGCTTCCATTTCAGCCGTGCCTTTTTTTATTAATTCTTTGAGTATTTCTCCGATACTTTGTGCGATTTCTTCTTTTCTATCCGTTGTTATGGTTTCCAGCCCCATAATCTATGCTCCTTCATTCTCCTGTAGTCTGAATTCAACACCACTTACCGTAATTTTTCCTTCACTCATTAAAATGGTTGCATCTTCCGTTGTCGGTGCCGGTAGTTCTTCTACCGGTGCACCTTCTTCCTTAATGGTTGTGGCACATTCTCCCTGTTTGATTGCGACCTGTCTGGCTCCACCGATCTCAATGTTTTCTCCTGCACTCAGTGCAATGTTCATGTCGGAATGAATACAAATCGGCAGATCACTTACTATCGTAATACCGTTTTCGTCATTTAATGAGATATACATATTCTCTGTGTTTTGAATCAAAATACCATCCGGTGCAAATACAACCTGTTTGTTCTGCGCATTTGAAATCGATTTAATATCCGGATTGCTTCTGCTGTCGTTCGTCTGCACATCCAAATGTACCGAACTGATCGCATATGCATTTTTTTCTTTTTCGGATGGGAAATAAACTCTCACCATATCTCCGATTTCCGGCATGCAATACCAGCCTGTACCAGACTCTGACGAATATACGGTTGCATAAGAGAAATCCTTGTTTCCGCATAATGGATTATCTGCATCTACATCAAGATCCACCTGTACCTTACTTCCCGATACTGCATGTACTTTTCCATTCAGTGAAGCTCCCACAATTTTTGTATTGCTTTCTTTTGGTGTCTTAAAATTCTGTTTTCTGTATCCGGTATACTTCATAACAAGTTCTTCGGTCTGAATTTCCGATGAGATTTTGTACAGATAAAATTTTCCTCTCTCTGTCTGTACTGCATCTTCTATATCATACAATTCTGTACTTTCGAAAATGATGGTATCTATATCTGCCTCACCCAGCTCATACTCCATATTTCTTCGCAATGCCTGAATGTCACTCCGGTATGTGTACATATCAGGTGCTTCCCTGCACGTGCCCTTTGTTTCTGATAATCCAATATCAAGAACCAGCCCCACGTTTTCTGGCCGCACAATAACCTGTTCGTTTAACTGGGAGGCAAGACGCTTTATAAATTCCCAGTCTGTCTCTTCGTACTGCACAATCATTTTGTCCATTGCCTGATCGGTGCCCTGTAAATTTACTTTGACATCGTAATCCTTGCAGACATATTCTATAATCTGGCCAATTGTCGTGCCTTCTGTCTGGAAACTTCTTGTTTTCTTTTCCTTATCCATAGTGACAGACTGTGAAATCAGCTTAGCCCTGATATATGTCTCATGAGGCATATGCTGGATCTCTATGTCATATACATATCCATACCATTGTTTGCTTTCATGCTCTGTTAGCAACTGAATCTGTACGGTCGTATCACTTACTGACATACGTTTTACTTCGTCTGTTTCCTCATCGTTGATATATCCCTCCACAGAAAGCATCGCATGCTTCCCCGGACAATGACTTATTTGAAATTGTCTGATTCTAAGGGTTTTCAGTTTCCCTACTTTTATCTGCATTGTTCTCATTTACTGTTCTCCATCTTTTGCATCGTCCAGCGACCATAATACTTCCTGTGCAATCGGTTTCCATATTTCCATATCCTGAGCAATACAGTTGAAAACAAAATTTATGGTAGCATTTGCTGCGTAAGTAGTGCCGATCAGGTTATACAGTTTTGCATCTATTCCATGACTGATATAATCAAACCATGCTATTTTCTTTCCGGTTCTTTCATTTACCTCAACTTTTTTGTCATAGTAGATTTCTGCCGGTCTCATATTTCTTGTCAGCCGGTACATTTGCTCGCCGAACTCTACCGTCATGGCATCGGATCCGTCCAATGGAAGTTTGTTAATCCCAAAATCAACCCCACCTGTGGGGATTGTACGGATCACCTGCGGTCTTCCTTCCCCCGGATATTTCAGTTTTTTTATTGCATCCGGCAATTCTATAAATTTTTCCGGAAGCCAGATACTTATTGCATCATCAAAATATCTCTGTTCGCAAAACAAATATTCTGTTCCTTTTACAACAATTCCGGTATAGATACTTCCTGCCGGTTGTTTTTTGTAATCATTCGCCTGTTTTATTTCCTGTTCATTCATTTTTCGAACCTTTCTTTCCTGCTTTTCTTCGTGATAATACGAGGATAAATGCGATCACACATATAAGTCCTGCTCCGATTCCCACAGATGCTCCAAACACTGGTTTATTGTTATACCAGCGGACAATTGCATTCGAGGTAACCAGCAGATTCTTGATCTGATACTCTGCCACATTACCAGCTGCATCCTCAGCCGTCACATAAATTTCCTGACGTGCAGAAGACTCTGGAACATCGATAATATAATTGTCACCATCCTGCACATAGTCCACATTTTTTCCATTTAACAGAATCTTTACATTCTTCAAAAGAAGATTGTCTGCCACTGAAATGCTTGCTTTTAATGTTGCTGCTGCATATGTTCCAGACTCTTCTACATCAACTGGCATAATTACCGGCTTTGTTGCATCGATTCCAAATGAAATTTCCGCCTTTTTATCTTTTGCATCATTTTCATTGATATTTCCAGCCTTGTCCTTGGACGAAATCACAATGGAATAACTTCCGTCCCCCTCAAAATTCTTCTTGTCAATTCGATAATTGTATTGTGACCACTTGCCATTACCACCTGTTTTTTCTATCACATAATCCTGATTTTCCACGAGGTCCTTCGGTACACCATTTTCAAACAATGTTACTTTAATCGATTCCTGCTCAAGTTCATCCACATTGGTTTCTGTCAGTACTACATCCTGTGTCTTCTGCTGATAGGTTCCTTCAATCTTTTTTAAATTATCATCAAATGTGTATACTGATCCCAGACGGTTGATAGAAAATCGAATATCTTTTTTAACTTTATTGCCTGCGCGGTCTGTTCCTTCCGCTGTTAATGTGTAAATATCATCTGTCATCTTTTCCTGCGCAAAATCACTCAGACGAATTGTCTGTTCTGATTTGGTTTTGGCAATCTCACAGTGTCCATCCAGTTTTACTTCTCCACTGTTTGCACCAACCAGTTTCACACGTACCTGATTGTTGTCCAGATTATCATCTTTGATATGGATAACTGGCTGAACAGCATCCTTCTATGCTTT
>URYB01000225.1 GCA_900552085.1 uncultured Lachnobacterium sp. | reverse complement strand
CAAAGCAATCGCCTGTTCTTTCTCAAACTCTTCCCTTGTCATAATCGGTGCTGTTAGTTCTTCCTCAGATAAAGAAGTAGCATTTCTGATAAATTGTGTTTCCAGATACTCTATATACTCCCTGTTCCAGTCAGGACGAGCCAATTCTTCACTGTAATATTCATGCTGAATATTATTACGCTCATATGCAAGCTTCCGTTTCCTTGACAGGATTTCTGCTTGCTTTCGTTCTTCTTCAAGCTGCTTTTTCTTTCGAATTGTTTCCTCTCTTGCAGCAGCTTCTGCCTTTGCTCTTGCTTCTTCCTCTGCAATTCTTCGTGCCTCATTTGCCGCTTCTCTTTCTGTCACAATCTGGGCTATCCGTTCCACAAGCTCCGCTTTGCCATATCCATCACCAAGCTTATTCCCACGAATTCCCTTTTTCATGTCCGAAGTGGCAAAGGTTACTGTTTTATCGGTAACACGGATATTCCAACCATATATCCCCTTCAGGCATTCCACCATCTGTTCAAAAGAATCTACAACGGGCAACATCTTATCAATAGTGTTACGAATCAGTTCCCTATTCGATGTAACACCTACACCATCGCTGGAATTTTTATTCATAAGCTGCTTTTCTACCCAGTAATTATCCCTGTGCTTCTTGGTAAGCAAATCCACCTGTCCAAACCCACGTCTGATACAGCTTTCCATCACCCACTTTTTTGCATGATGCATCATCTTTCCTGTACTTTTGTGCTTGCAGCCCTGTTTCCATTCGCAGGGCTTGTCATGCCACTTTTCTTTCCTTCCCTCATACTTTCTGACGGAATTTATCACGATATGAACATGCATATTCTGACTGCCATTGTGACCATCCGGATGCACCGCAAGTACTGCCTGGTGTCCCGGAGCAAATGCAGATAACCACTGCTTTCCAAACTCCAGTGCCTGCTCCATGGTAATATCATCTGTTGGCTCAAAGCTGATAATATAGTGATGAGCCTTCACATCTTTTACAGAATTATTCTTGCCGTACAGACGGTTTGTTTCAATGCATTCTGCTCCAAAGGTATCTGCATCGCAGTTTACCCCTTCTATCAGATAAGAATCTCTCTCCTGTATTCTTCCTTTTTCATCCAGAATCGGTTTATTCGTGTACTCATCAAACTTGCAGGTCAGATATTCTACTGCATCCGAATAAAATCTGTTCTTCACAGAAATATGCTTTATAATCGCCATTATGCTTCACCATCCTTTTCAATCTTTCGTCTGCGCTTTCTTCCACAGACAACATCCTCTAACGCAGGAAGTATCTTAAACTTTAAGTCCAGCAATTCATTCACTGCCTCTTTCACATCACTGTAGACACTTAAATAGGAACCGCCACTATTCAGATGCTTCGCTATCTGATTTAGGTTGGAACCAGTCTTTCCAAGCTGCATGGAATACTCCTTTAACAGACTTGTGTCACCATAGCATGGAAGCTTTCTTCCCAGAGCACATCTTCTGATATACTCCGATGTGGTAAGTCCGGTTTTCCTTGCTTTTTCCTCTATCTGCTCCTTCTCCTCTATGGATATACGCAAGGACATAAGAACCTTGTTATCTCTCTTTTTATCTGTACTTCTCATGAAATCCTCCAATCTGACATAAGAAAAAGCAGGCATCTCTACCTGCTTTCGCTTCATATCTGTAAAATTGTAATAATGTTAATTGCTATTCCTATATGAATAATAAAACTGCCGGATACGGCAGATGCTTTTCCCCGATGCAGATTCTGCATCTCCCCTCCCGTGTATAGCCTCGCTCCCCTATGGTCGCTCACCAATACGCTCGCTTCACTTGCGGATAATATATATCCAAGAAATCTGTCATACACCTGTCTTACTGAGGATTCACCATCCGCATTCCTCATAAGAAATCTTGCTACAGCCTGCGCATCATTTCTAAAAGAATTTCTTTTTCCTCTGATGCAAGCCGACCTATGTCGGCTGTTGCTCCATTAAAGTCGCATAAGGTAGAGCAAGTTCCGCCCTGTATATACAGGGCAGAACTTGTTGGGGATTTGGCATCCCCAAGCCCCAGCTGCTTCCGGCTTTCGAAAGACAAAAAACAGCCCGCAAGTGGACTGTTTTCTGCTTCAAAGCCTTAGCATACTCCGTAAAACCTTTGTATGACACATCTTCCCAAATAAAAAGGACTGTCTTACAAATTCGGTTATATCCTCATACAAGTAACCCTTTTGTAAGACAGTTCATCATACAGCTATATGAATTTGCATCTCAATCATCATCCATATCAAACAGACTTCCAAGCATGCTTTTTGTAGAATTATCCATCTCCGCAGAGGTATCAGCTGGAAGTTCATTACCTGAAGCCTCGACATCTGTTATATGAATACTTCCATTACCAGATACATTACCCTGTGCTGTATTGAACATCGTGTTTTGCATGTTCCCGGGCACACTGTTCGGTACCGTTCCTGCCATCTGAGACATCGGAACAGCTCCCATATTCACCTGCTGTGCCATTACACCAAGAACCCCTGCAAACACATTGTTAGCCACATTTTGGGATGATTCTTTTACAATCTTTATAAACTCTTCCCTTGAAAGTAATATTGCCTCACTAATCCAGTCCTCTATGGACTTTTCCCGATTCTCTTTTTGCTCGTCCTCAATTGCAGTAAGTATTGCTTTCTTGATTGCCTCCGTCTGATTCAAGAATCCGGGCTGGCTGGATTTTTCTTCCAGCCAGTCAAGGATTTTCTTATCACTTTCATTCTTCGGATTTAACCGGAATGATATTGCATTTCCCATAAGTGCCTCCTATCCCAGATTCTCTGCAAGATAACGATATCCGATGGCATTTGCTTTCACATCCGTTACATACTGGATATTTCTGCCCAGTGTTCTGCCAAAACGCTTCATCACACATGCACCACCGCCCACATATACGATATTCTCATGCAGTAAATCCACCTTAATCTCACGAAGCTTTGCTTCCACCTCGTCCGCATAATGCTGTAAGCCCTTTTCGATAAACGGAAGAAAATCAGCATTTACGTTGGACTGCTTTCCACGGATAACATCAATAATATCATCCTCCGGAATCTCACACTTTAACTTGGGAAGGGCATCCTTCTTAATTCGCTCAATGGCTGTAATCAGTCCCAGCTCATAAGTGTAAGCATCCTTATCCATAGGAATCCTGTCACGGACACTTAACACATCCAGTGTCCAGGAACCTAAGTCAACGCATCTTAATCTGTCCATGTCTCCCATACGATTTGCAATCGCTGCATAACACTGGGCATAAATCTTCACCTTATCCATAAAGAAGGAATAATGCACCCCCTCAAAGGAGAAGGAAATCCGCTCCTTATGCCACAGATAATCACGGAACTCCTTACGTTCTGCACCAAACAGGGTAAGGGGTACTCCTGCATACAATTCCACATGCTCTGTCTGTGTTTTTCCCTGATACTGTAGTTCCTTTGCAATTCCTGCAAGGGTCAGCAGAAAATAGTTCTCATTCTCCGTCTTGGTTGCCTGTTTTCCAAGTCTTCCCTGACCTACGATATACTTCTGTCCCTTATACTCCAATAATCCATGATTAGTAAGCGGTGTATAATCCACCGGAACAACCGAAGTTTCCATAAAGATATGCTCTCCCTTAATGGAACTCCAGCCATGATCCAATGCAATCTTTACTGGTGCATTTTCAGCTTTCAACTCGTTTTCTCTACTATAAATACCATTCATCATAAAATCCTCTCTTTCTCCGGCATGACAACCGGTGTACAAATCGTCGTTGTTTTGTGTTGCAGTTTCTTCTGCATTAGTGATATTGGTAAACAATCTCTCCATAAATAACCTCCTCCGCAAGTCTCTTTGCCTGCTCTCTCACTTTCCACATTTCCATAGTGGAATGCTTGTCTTTTGGCTTATGCTTTGCCAGATACTGATTCATAATCCTATCAAGCATTTCATACGCCTCCTCGTTCACTTCCTGAGCCTTACTATAAAGCTGTCCCATTCTTATATGATGGCGATATCTGTCCGGTTGATTTTCCTTCATATAGGAAATCCACATATGACCATATTTTCCGACATCAGTGATGGCGATAACCGAATCCGTATCGGATTGATTATCATCCGTACCAATATTCGGATATAAAATACCATCCACTGACCTATAAGTCCCACCCATTGCTTCATATAAAGATAATTCTCTGCTCATTGTCCTACCTCCTTCCAAAAACTCGTGTACCCGGGGCGCAAAGCCCCGGAAACTCTACATTTCTTGTTTAAGGACATGTCCTCAAACGGTTACAATTCATATAACTTTGCCATCAGATTATTGACCTCATTTTGCAGACGACGATTCTCTTCTTCAAGCTTCGCTATACGTTTATCTTTTGCTGCTATGATCACATCTTTTGATTTAGATGTTTTATCATATTTTTCATGCCATGCTGATTTAATAGCTATTTCTTTCTGTCTTTCCTGCTCAATCAGAGAACGTAGTTCCTCATTCTTATACAGGTAACTTTTGGCAACTCCACTCATTTTGTGGACACTGTTAAAATTTACAGGTTCCTTGCGTAACACTAATTCAGCGATAGCATCTTTTGCTTTTTTTACTGCCTCTTCATGCTTTCTTTTCCAGCACGCCTCAAGATTATTTTTCTTTTCCTGCATACTATTCCTCCCGAAGCTTTCCATTCTTATGAATGATTCCTTCTGAAAGAATACGTTCCCTCATCTTTTCAAGACGTGACAGGTATTCAGTGTTTTTATCTATCCAATCCTGTCTGTCGCAGGATTCGCCTATCCTTATCTGTTCTTTTATGCGTTTCATTTCAGC
>URYB01000224.1 GCA_900552085.1 uncultured Lachnobacterium sp. | reverse complement strand
CTTTTTCGTCTGAGAAACCGCAGTCCGTCGTCATAATACATCGAGATTCTTGGATCATCCAGTCCGCATGCCACTTCCGGGAAAAATTTCCGGCAGACATCTACAAACATCCTGTCCGTCTCAACCACGTCAATATGTTCGATCGACGGATAATTGATAAGCTCTTTGGCAACGCCTCCGTCGCCCCCACCAATAATGAGTACATTCTTCACATTCGGATGAACCGCCATTGGCACATGCGTAACCATCTCGTCATATATAAATTCATCTGTATCAGAAAAAACGATTTCTCCATCGAGAGCCACCATTTTTCCAAACTCATAAGATTTAAACACGTCTATTTTCTGATAATCACTTTGCCCTGAAAACAGCTGCTCCTCTATTCGAACATCCAGTCTCACATTGGATGTGTGATATTCGGAAAACCACATATGCATTTTTTCTGCCTCCCCCTATTTTATAAATCTGTCCCTGCAAGTACCTGCAAATATTCAACAGCCGGATCTTCCGTTCCCTGCATGGAGCATCCTTTTTCTTTTGCATATAAAATGTACTCTGCAATCTCTTTTGTAATAAGCTCTCCTGGTGCAAGAATCGGAATTCCGGGCGGATAACACATAACAAATTCACCGCTTATGCATCCTACGGATTGCTTTATTTCCACGGATTTTTTCTCAGAATAAAAGGCCTTCTGCGGCGATACCGCAACCTGAGGATTTATGTATTCTCCAGACAATAAACCGGTCTTATCTTTGCTGTATAGCCTCTTGATATCTTCCAAAGCCCCAACAAGTCTTTCGATATCCTGTATTCTGTCACCAATCGAGATATATGCAAGTATATTGCATATATCACCAAATTCTATCTGTATATCGTATTCATCACGAAGCAGATCATATACTTCTATTCCTGCCAGCCCTATATCAAGCGTATAGATTGATAATTTCGTCACATCATAATCGTATATACTCGTTCCATTCACCAGATCTCTTCCATATGCATAATAACCACCGATGGAATTTATCTCCTGTCTTGCATATTCTGACATCTGTGCCACTTTCGCAAATGATTCTTCCCCTCTGAGTGCAAGATTTCTTCTTGAAATATCAAGACTTGACAAAAGAAGATACGATGCGCTGGTAGTCTGCGTAAGATTGATGATCTGCCTTACATAGTCTGCCTTGACATTCTCTCCGGTAAGAAGAATCGAGCTTTGCGTCAGACTTCCTCCTGATTTGTGCATCGAAATTGCCGACATATCAGCACCAGCTGCCATCCCCGATATCGGAAGATTTCTGCCAAAATACAGATGGGTACCATGTGCTTCATCTGTGAGAACCTTCATTCCCTTTGCATGCGCAGCTTTGACAATCGACCGCAAATCGGAACATATTCCATAATAAGTAGGATTATTCACAAGTACCGCTTTCGCATCCGGATGTTCATCCATCGCCTGCTGCACCTGATCTATTTCCATTCCAAGAGAAATTCCGAGTTTGGCATTCATCTGTGGATTCACATAGACCGGAATCGCACCACAAAGCACCAGCGCATTGAGCGCACTCTTGTGTACGTTTCTTGGCAATATGATCTTATCCCCTGCCTTACAGGTGGAAAGAATCATCGCCTGTACCGCTGATGTCGTACCTCCCACCATCAAAAAAGCATTCTTTGCACCAAATGCATCTGCTGTAAGTTCCTCTGCTTCTCTTATTACCGAAATCGGATGGCATAAATTATCCAGCGGTTTCATCGAGTTAACATCAAGTTCTACGCATTTTTCACCCAACAGATGAACGAGTTCCGGATTGCCCCTGCCTCTTTTGTGTCCGGGTACATCAAATGGAACGACTCTCTTTTTCTTAAATACCTCAAGAGCTTCATAAATGGGTGCCCTTTGCTGTCTTTTCATATCCATTATCTGCTATTCTCCTCAATATAAAGTAAAAAAAGATGATGCTTACGCATCATCTTTGAAAAATATTCTTCACATGTCTCAAGCTTAAAAGTTGCCTTTTCGTTTTATTGACCGTTTCACAAGATGATGTGCAATTAGCATTTATTATTAAGTAATCAACTTATAAAATTTGAGCTTCTAACTCAATCAATAATGTGGTCTCCCACGTTCGGCAACCGCCCCGCCTGTCCGTATGGGCTTAACTTCGTAATGTTTTATCAGAAGTAGGCTATATGTATTTATATACTGTCTGATTTCCAACAGTTCTCACATACTTATAAAAGCGTATCACACTAAGTCCCCCAATGCAAGATTTTATTTATTGTGAAGTATAACTTTTTTCTATATATGATTACAGTTCCACCTTCGGCAGTGTGGCAAAGCTCTTCTCCAGCTCTTCATCGGTTGGAATGTAATCAGACATCTCGCCGTCGTTGTATTTCTGGTATGCGACCATATCGAAATATCCGGTACCGGTCAGACCGAATACGATGTTCTTCTCTTCGCCGGTCTCTTTGCATTTGAGCGCCTCGTCGATTGCCACTTTGATTGCATGGCTGCTCTCTGGTGCAGGAAGGATTCCTTCGACTCTTGCAAATGTCTCTGCTGCCTTGAAAACTTCGGTCTGCTCCACACTTCTTGCTTTTACATAACCGTCATCATACAGCTGGGATACGATGGAACTCATGCCGTGATAGCGAAGTCCGCCGGCATGGTTTGCGGATGGAATAAATCCGCTTCCTAAGGTATACATCTTTGCGAGCGGGCAGATCTTTCCGGTATCGCAGAAGTCGTATGCATAGCGACCTCTGGTCAGACTCGGGCAGGATGCCGGCTCAACTGCGATGATCTCATAATCCGCTTCTCCACGGAGCATTTCTCCTGCAAATGGAGAGATCAGTCCGCCGAGGTTCGAACCGCCGCCTGCGCATCCAATGATGGTGTCCGCTTTGATGCCGTATTTATCAAGTGCTGCTTTTGTCTCCAATCCGATCACAGTCTGGTGGATCAGTACCTGAGACAATACAGAACCAAGTACATAGCGGTAACCTTCCTGTGTGGTAGCTGCCTCTACTGCCTCAGAAATGGCACAACCAAGACTTCCGGTCGTTCCCGGGAATTCTGCGTTGATCTTTCTTCCTACTTCGGTGTTCATCGATGGGGATGGTGTCACTTTTGCACCATATGTACGCATCACTTCGCGGCGGAATGGCTTCTGCTCATAAGATACTTTTACCATGTATACCTGACAGTCCAGATCAAAATAGGAGCATGCCATAGAAAGTGCCGTACCCCACTGTCCGGCACCGGTCTCTGTTGTCACACCTTTTAAGCCCTGCTTTTTTGCATAATATGCCTGTGCGATGGCAGAGTTTAATTTATGACTTCCGGATGTGTTGTTTCCCTCAAATTTGTAATAGATATGTGCCGGTGTGCCAAGCTTTTTCTCAAGGCAGTATGCACGTACCAATGGTGACGGACGATACATTCTGTAAAAATCACGGATTTCCTGTGGAATATCAAAATAAGGTGTTGTCTCATCCAGTTCCTGCTTTGCAAGTTCGGTACAAAAGATCGGAGCAAGCTCCTCCACGGTAATTGGTTTCATGGTGGCCGGATTTAAAATCGGTGCCGGCTTGTTCTTCATATCTGCGCGGACATTGTACCACTGCTTTGGCATCTCGCTTTCTTCGAGATAAATCTTGTAAGGTATTTCTTTACTCATTATATAGTTTTCCTTTCTCTCGTTGCTAAACCAAGTCTTATATAGAACTCGGCATGTCGTTATATTAACTACGTTAACATACCCTCATGGTAAATGCAAATGGTTCTCCCCTTTTCGTATACGTTTTTATAACTGTTTCCACTCGACGCGTGAACAGCATCCAATAATCTCTATTCTTTAATAACATGCCCGGGGTCTATAGAAAAAAATCTTTCTCCTGTACCCCATTTTTCCCTCAAAATGCTTTAAAATTGCAGGTGGGAGGGTCTATGCAAAAAAAGTATTTCAAAATACCCCGCATTTGATAAGAAAGCGGGGTACCTGCTTACAATTTTTTCGCATATACCCCTGGGAGCAAGATGGATAATCTTTTTTGCCCAAAACAGGGTCCCAGAGAGAAATTTTTTGCTATGTACCCCGCCAAAGAAATAAAGTGTGCACTTACTGCACACTTTCACGCCCGAGCGAATACATAGCATCATCTGCCTGCTTCTCCCTTGTCATCTTCTATTTTTTCTCCATTCCCCGGTTCCATCTTCCGGAACCGTTCCTCCATCCGCCGCTGTGTTTCCCTAATAGCATCCTCGTGTCCGGTCAGAGCCGCAAAAGGCGAAAACTGCGCCGCCCTGTCCTCAATCGGCATCTGCGGATGATTTGCGGATGCCGGATGCTGCAGGTGGATGATGTCCTCATATTTATTCGTTGTCTTGATATTATAGATGTCGCTCATAGCACGCTCCCTATATCATACATTCTTATATCTTATCCCTTATCCTCTTATTCTCGTATTACTTATGCCTTGTGTCCACCAATCTGGCGGTTACGCTCTATGGTGGTTGCCCCGTCGAGCAGGTTCATGCCTTTTAACATGGCATTCTTTCCGTAGCGCTTTTTTACACTGAGCATCGCTTCCTGCAACTTTCGCTCCTTTTCAAGCTTTGCATTTTCCTCTTCGCGCTCTTTGGTCAAGGCATCGTAATCTGTGAACAGATCCATCTGTTCGAAGGATGCCGCTTCTTTTGCTTTCGTTTCTTCCTCAAGGTGGTTCGCGGTAATATTAATTCTGCGCACAAGAAGCTTCGGATCAACGATGTCATCATAAAGCTTCATAACTGCGTCTGTGATCCGCTTCGTGGAAGATGTCGGTTCCTTGAGATTTGTGGTGCCATGCGCATGCTTCGGCACATTTCTTC
>URYB01000223.1 GCA_900552085.1 uncultured Lachnobacterium sp. | reverse complement strand
CGATCACTGCCGTCTCACTCGTCCGGTTGTTCATCATGTCATAGGTATACTGCATTTCCATGGACATATCTGATACCGTAACGAGCCGGCCTTCTTTATCATATGTCTTCTTTATGGTCAGATACCGGGTCGGTGTTTCAAATTTTCCTACTCCGTGCAGTCCCCGTTTTTCTTCTGTGACATGGTCCATGTCATCATATTTGTAAAAGGTAACGCGGTACTCGTCCGGTGAGACATATTCCCAGACCCCGGTCATTCTTCCGGCCTCATCATACCGGAAACATTTATCCTGCCCGAGCGCATCCACTTCCCGGATGACATTTCCTTTCAGATCGTACTCGTATTCCCGTATGGTTTTTCCATCGGTGTCGGTCTGTTTCAGGATCCGGTCCATGCTGTCATATACGGTGTGGACCACATTCTGATCCGGCATTTCTTCTGTCACAAGACAGCCCTCGGCATCATGCTTTTCTTTCCATATGCCGCCGTCCGGATATATGGTTTCCAGCAGGTGGTCATTGGCATCGTAGGTACTGCGGATCTCTGGAACGGCTGTCTCCGGAATCGTTCTTTTTGCCAGCAGGGATTCCCGCAGGACATTTCCCCTTCCGTCCCTTATAAAGGTCTTTTCCCTTCCCAGCGGATCCCTCACCCAGATCAGGCGGTCCAGGTAATCGTAGCGGTAAGAATATCCCACGCTGCTGGTACGGCCTCCGCTCTGCCTTCCGCTGTATTTCCGGATCAGGTTTCCGAGGTTGTCCCGTTCTTCCCGTTTTACATTTCCTTCCGGGTCTTTGATGCTGCTGACGTAATGCAGTCCATTGTAGCGGTACTCCGTAATTCCCTGTACGGTTTCGGTGCGGATCCTTCGGCCGATCTTATCATAGGAATGGCGGAATTCATACCCCTGTGGGCTGATGCAGACGCGTGGCACAAACTGCGAATCCTCCGGATCCTCCAGTGTGGAGAAATAATACTCCGTACGGTTTCCTTCGGCATCTTCTTCCCACTGCAGGCTTCCGTTTCTGCGGTAGCCGTAACGCAGGGTTTTGTAGTGCGCATGCTTAGCATCACAGAGGATTGATTTTTCTGCAAGATTTCCGTTTTCATCATAGCGGTAGCGCGTACAGCCTCCGGCATTGTCCCATTCCTTTGTGCAGTTTCCATTTCCGTCATAGGCATAGTTTATGGCAAGTCCATTCGCGAACTCTTCTTTTATCTTATGCCCGTCCTCCGTGAAGGCTGTCACGCAGACATATAAACGCCCCACATACCCCTCCGACGGGAACAATACTCAACATATAAAAAGTTCCTCTTCTATCTATTTGGTGACAGGAATTCCATTTTTATAAGTATAAACGTACGAATTGACAAGACATCAATGATTAGCAAATTATACTTTTTAATTATAACTCAAATCGTATTGAAATAGACGAATCGTATAAGGGGCATCCATATTTATTCATAATATCTATAATCAAATTCATATTTTCATTAGTGACACTGTAACAATCAAACCTGACTATCTGCTCTGTCATAAAAATCTCGATCATCTGTTCATCTTTTTCTAAAGTAGTTTGGCTTGTCCAATTCCATTCACCAAAAACATCCTTTATATTCAATAAAATATTTTTTACCGGTAATTGTTCTACCTCATCTACCTTGATACCTGCTATTAATTTATTGTATACAGCCTCATCATTTTGTACTGTATCTGTTTTATATTTCCAAAAGCTCAAATCTCGCGCCATTATTTTATCACCTCTATAATTTTATTCTGATCACTTAATCTTTTGTTAAATTCAGTAAATTCACTTTCTTCCTCAAAAAATTTGTCATGATATTTTTCAATAATTTCTTTTGTAGTATGTTCATTTAGCAAAATTGATAACGCTAAAATATTCCACTCAAACTTAAATATTAAATTATAAATAATATGCTCATTTCCGCTATATAACTGTCTTTCGAATTTTTCATAAGAATTACAGCTTTCAAAATATGGCAATCCATAATTCTCTATAGCAAGTGTTATTTTTTCTACAATAGGTGTTAAATCTGTATTCTTTTCAATATAAAATCCAAAAATATCTTTTCCATTTATTAAAGAATTTATATTTATCCCACTGGTTCCCCAACCCTTATAATAATAGTCGTTTTGCAAATACATAATTAAATTATTTAACTTCTTAAATGTAAAAGATAAAATAATATATATATGTACCTTTTCTTCGCCTCTGATTTTTGTTTCACTTATACACACTTCCTGGATACAATCATTTATAACGCGTTTAAAAATACCCTTTTTTCTTCGCTTAAAATCATATTTTTTTAATGCTTCGCCTAAAAGACTATCCATCTCTTTCATCTTATCTTTCATAAAATTTCTCCTTTATTCTTTTTTATAATAGGCGTTTGCGAAACGCCAAAAGCCGCATAAATACGACATTTTTTGTTGTTAAAATAAAATATCTCCTCAAGGTTTATGGTAAAATAGAGTTGCGAAAAACTATAAACCAATCCACCAAAAAGAGATATATCTATATGATAACACATAAGCAGCTCACTTTGGCAGAAATTTTTGAAGATTGCCAAAATAAATTCGACAATAACAAATCCTAGTTCCTTTCACTTCTTGATGAAACCATTAACCTTGATGAAATTGTTCCTGTTTCTTTTGTTTCTCATTTTCACGCTTCAACCGGAAGACCTCGCAAGCACCAGCTTTATCCAATGCTCAAAGCACTTCTGCTCCAGCGTATTTTCTCAATCCCGACTGACACACTTCTGATTGTGTTCTTGAAATACTCTCAGGAACTGCGTGACTTCTGTGGCTTTGATGTTGTACCGGATGCCTCAAAATTTACCCGTTTTAAACAGGATTTCCTGATGGACTTACAATCTATGTTCGATCACATGGTTGATATGACCGAACCGATCTGCTAAAAACTTGACCCTCATCTGGCAACTATGACTATCTTCGATACCTCTGGCATTGAAGCTTTGCTAACTCCAAATAATCCAAAATACCCAACCCTTGTTAGCAAACACTTAATGGATCTTGAAAGGGCAAACACCCTTGATAAAAGCTATGATCCTTATAAGGCTGCTTATGGTTCCATGCCTACGTATGCTGCTTCGAATCAGGCAATCCAACAGATGTATATCAATGGACATTTCTGCTATGCCTATAAGTTCGGCATTGTAACCAATGTGCTTGGCATTGTCCGTGATATCACTTTCTATAACAAAGAGTTCCTAAAGGCTCATCCGGATATCGTTGTGGAAAAGAAATCTGACTCTCCTGATGAGGATAAATCTCTTGCCGATTCAAAGTCCCTGCTTCCTGTTCTGATTGATTTCTTTCAGAAGTATCCGCTTATCGCCCCTAAGACCTTCCTTGGTGATGCTGCTTTTGACACGATTGAAATCTACAAAGCCCTTTTCGGTGAAATTGGATTTGAAAAAGCATTTATTCCTCTCCGCGTAAAACTTTCTACGGAAGATAATGGTTATACCATTAACGAAAATGGTGTTCCCTGTTGTCCGCATGATCCTTCGCTTCCTATGAAAAGAGAAGGTAGTAAATCACACTTAAAAAGCAAAATTCCTACAATGAAATTTGTCTGCCCGAAAATGAAATGGGAATACGATAAAGCAGATAAAACCAAACGCCGTGTATGCCATTGTGATAATCCCTGCACAACATCTTCCTGTGGAAGAATGATTTACATTTATCCAGAAAAGAATCTTCGTGCCTATCCCGGAGTGGAACGAGGTTCAGCAGAATGGGAAGAAACATATAAAATCCGTGTAAACGTTGAAAAATCTATCAACCACTTTAAAGACAGCTTTTGCGTAGCTAATCGTAAAACCCAGAACGAAAAAACGCTTCATGCCGATTTGCTTTTGGCTGGCATAGCTCAACTTGTTACAGTAATTGTTGCTGATAAAATTCATCAACATCAATACATTCGAAGTCTTAAGCCTTTGATTGCTTAAAATTGAGATTTTATAAATTTTTCTGTTTCATACTAACTATGAAGCCTTTTTGTCATGCCCTAAATGAATGACTGCCACCTTCCATTCCAAGAATCCTGCATTGCAGGATTCTATCCTTGTTTTCAATCAAGATTGCGAACTTGTTTCGCAATTACCTATTTTTTATAATTTTACCATTTTTGTCTACGTAAATTACTTTTACAGAATCTATTTTATTAATATTATTTTTTTTAGCTTTTGCACCAGTTGTTGGTAATCCATTTTTCGCCAATAATTCCTTATCGATTTCTATTTGTTGTTTTGTTCGTTTAGCGCTTCCACTCTTAACTTCAATACCATAATATTTTCCATCTTTTGATACAACAATATCATACCTTCTAATTGTTCCATTAGAGCTTTTTACCGATATTTCTCTATCATTAACATAATAGCCACTATTCAATAGATGTTTTTCTACCGCATCAACCCCTGGTGTTCCTGGTACAGTCCCAGAATTTCCAGCAAAATGCCCTTTAGAATCCCGAATACTACCATCACTATGTCTTTTATAGCCTAATTTATTTAATTCACTATCCGACATTTCTGATAATAGCTTTTTGGACCCATCTTCCTTAGCCGTTATGCAAGTATTCTCTTGTTTATACCCACTCGGATCCTCATACATCACCGGATTACTGCTACAGTAAGCATACAGATTCAGTCCATCATTATAGATCACATCTTCCTGTGTGAACCGTCCGATACCTGTATTGTAATATCGCGCACGCAGATAGTAAAGTCCCGTCTGGTCATCCTCGATCTGTGCATTATAACGCATACGGTTCGGGATGTTTTCCTGTCCTGCAATCCTTTGACCAAACGCATCATACCGGTAATCATTCTGTA
>URYB01000222.1 GCA_900552085.1 uncultured Lachnobacterium sp. | reverse complement strand
GATGTTACGGATGTAGAATTTGCCTGCCTTTCCGAAAAATTACAGCTCTTGAAATAAATACAATTGTGCATTTCCTTTTGTATTTTATGCAAAGATATGGTAGAGTATAACGAGGTTGGAAAATGCGAATGAAATGGCTGATGTCCAAGAGAGGATATGAAAATGAGTAATAAATCAAAATATAAGAGAGTCGTGATAAAAATTGGTTCTTCATCCCTGACACATCCGGAGACGGGAAAACTGAATTTTGTTAAGATTGAGTATCTGGTCCGTGAACTGAGCGATCTGCACAATCAGGGAATTGATGTTTGCCTGGTAAGTTCCGGTGCGATTGCTGTGGGCCGGGCAGCTATGGGAATCAAAGGACGCCCGGCGGATATTTCGACGAAACAGGCATGCGCTGCGGTCGGTCAGGCAAAGCTGATGATGGTGTATCAGAAGCTTTTTGCAGAATATAATCAGACCGCAGGTCAGGTACTTATGACAAAGAATACCATGGTAAATCCGGTATCCCGGGAAAACGCCAAAAACACGTTTGATGAATTGTTTCATTTGCGTGTGATTCCGGTCGTAAATGAAAATGATACGGTCAGTACATATGAGATGCAGTTTGGCGATAATGATACGCTGTCTGCACTTGTGGCGTCCATTGTCGGGGCGGATCTGCTGATTTTGCTTTCGGATATTGATGGTCTTTACACGGATGATCCGCACAGCAATCCGGATGCGAAACTTCTCGATGTCGTGGATTCGATCGATGAACAGATTTATGAGATGGCAAAGGATTCCACAGGAAGCAATGTGGGGACCGGTGGTATGGCAACCAAACTTGCGGCAGCCAAGATCGCGACATTTTCCGGCACGGATATGATTATTGCCAATGGAAAAGATGTGAGAATTTTACAGGATATTTTTCAGGATGATTATGTGGGAACACTGTTTACCGCAAATGAGAATCCGAATTTTAATGTTGCAACATATGTAATGGAGACAATAGGATAATGAATCAGGAAAAAATTGAAAGAATTAACGCGTTATATCGCAAGTCAAAGGCAGAAGGGCTGACAGAAGAGGAAAAGAAAGAGCAGGATCTTTTGCGAAAAGAATATATTGCTTCCGTAAAAAGCAATCTCCGAAGCCAGTTAAATAATATTGATGTGATCAATGAACAGGGCAAAGTAGAAAATCTTGGAGAAAAATATGGAAACAAAGGCACAACTTCGTAAACGAATGAAGGCCATCAGGGATGGAATCCCTCCGGAGCTGCGTAAAAGTAAAAACGAACAGATCACGAATGCTTTGATGAAAGAGAACTGGTATGAGGCTGCCAAAATCATATGTGTGTATGCGGCAATCGCAAGCGAAGTGGATCTGCGCGGCTTTTGTCAGAGAGCATGGAAGGATGGCAAAAAGCTGTACTTTCCGAAAGTTTTTGGAGAAGAAATGGAGTTCTATGAAGTGGATGATTTCATCTGTTTAAAAGAGGGATGCTTTCATGTCATGGAACCAGATCTGGAAAATTATGATCTGAAAAAGTACGAAGATCAGCCGGAACCGGTACATATACTGGTACCGGGGGTCGCTTTTTCGGCAGACGGTTACCGGCTTGGATATGGAAAGGGATATTATGACAGATATCTTTCGATGCACCCCTCGCTCATGCCGGTCGGAATCTGTTATTCGGAACAAAGAGAACCGGAGATTCCAACAGATATTCATGATATACGGATGACAAAATTAATTACAGATGAGCAGTAAAGATGGTTATATAATAGGAGGATTATAATGAATCTGGAAGTATTATGTAAGACAGCACATGATGATAGAATTAAAGTGGGTATGCTGGATACCGATGTAAAGAATGAAACACTGCGCAGGGCAGCGGACAAAATTCTTTCCCATGAGGAAGAAATTCTTGCGGCGAATGCCGTGGATGTTGCAAACGGAAAAGAACGCAATATGCCGGCAGGCCTTTTGGATCGCCTGACATTAAATCACGACCGATTGGAAGGGATGGCAGATGGACTTCGCCAGATTGCTAAACTGGATGACCCGATCGGAGAAGTGCTTTCCATGAAAAAGCGCCCAAATGGTCTGATCATAGGCAAGCGTCGTGTGCCAATCGGCGTCATTGGTATTATTTTTGAGGCGCGTCCAAATGTCACATCCGATGCGTTTGGTTTATGTTTTAAGGCTGGAAACTGTGCGATTTTAAAAGGCGGTAGTGATGCCATTCATTCCAATATCGCGATTGTTTCTGCAATGCAGGAGGCACTTGATGAAATGAATATTCCAAAAGGTGCGTTAAGTCTGATTGAAGCGACCGATCATGAGACCACGAATGAGTTCATGAAAATGAAGCAGTATGTAGATCTGTTGATCCCAAGAGGTGGCAGTGGACTTATCCAGACTGTCGTGAATAATGCTACAATTCCGGTAATTGAAACAGGAACCGGAAACTGCCATGTATATGTAGACGAGTATGCCGATTTAGATATGGCAGTTGATATCATCCGCAACGCAAAGACGCAGCGCATCGGTGTGTGCAATGCCTGCGAGTCCATTGTGGTACATCGTGCTGTGGCAAAAGAATTTTTGCCAAAACTGTATGCGGCATTAAAAGAATATGATGTACAGATGCGCGGAGATGATGCGGCTGTAGAATATTTAGGAACAGAGAAACCTCTGGTTACAAAGGCAACTGAGGAAGACTGGGGAAAAGAATATCTCGATTATATTTTGTCAGTGAAAATTGTAGACAGCCTTGAAGAAGCAATTGCCCACATTAACAAATATAATACTTCCCATTCGGAGGCTATTGTTACCAGAGATTATGATATTGCACAGAAATTCTTAGAGGAAGTGGATTCCGCATGTGTTTATGTCAATGCATCCACACGATTTTCCGATGGAAATGAATTCGGATTTGGCGCAGAAATCGGAATCAGTACACAGAAACTTCACGCGAGAGGCCCAATGGGCTTAGAAGCGTTGACCAGCTATAAATACATTATTTATGGCAATGGCCAGATTCGCCCATAATAAAAGATAGACGAGGATAGCATGAGAGATTTAGAACAGAATACACTGACTGGAGCAGAGGAAACAAAACTTCAGTATGATTACATTGAAAAGGCAAAGTCTTATATAAAAGAAAAAGAGGAGCGGCTTGGACGTAAACTTACCTGTTGCGTGAAAACATTTGGCTGCCAGATGAATGCGAGAGATTCGGAAAAACTGGTGGGAATTCTTACGGATATCGGATATGTTGAGACAGAAGATGAGCATGCAGATTTTGTTATCTACAATACCTGTACGGTAAGAGAAAATGCCAATAACAAGGTTTATGGACGTCTTGGCTATTTGTCCAACTACAAAAAGAAAAATCCGGAGATGATGATTGCGCTTTGCGGCTGCATGATGCAGGAGCCTACGGTTGTAGAAAAAATCCGGAAGTCTTATCGGTTTGTGAATCTTATTTTTGGAACACATAACATCTATAAGTTTGCAGAATTGTTGTGCCGTAGCATGGAATCCAATTCTATGATTGTTGACATATGGAAAGATACCGACAAGATCGTGGAGGATTTACCAATCAAGCGTAAATTCTCGTTTAAGTCCGGTGTCAACATCATGTTCGGATGTAATAATTTCTGTAGTTACTGTATCGTTCCGTATGTTCGTGGACGTGAACGCAGCCGCGAACCAAAAGACATCATCCGCGAGATCGAAGGTCTGGTCGCAGATGGCGTGTGTGAAATTATGCTTTTGGGTCAGAACGTAAATTCTTACGGAAAGAACCTGGATACACCGGTTACTTTTGCAGAATTACTGCGGGAAGTAAATAAGATTGAGGGATTAAAACGAATCCGTTTCATGACCTCACATCCGAAGGATTTATCGGATGATTTGATTCTGGCAATGAAAGAGTGTGACAAGGTCTGTAAGCATATGCATCTGCCTTTGCAGTCGGGAAGTTCACGTATTTTGAAAATCATGAACCGCCATTATGATAAGGAACAGTATCTGGAAATTGTCCGTAAGCTTCGGGAGGCAATACCGGATATTGCTTTGACAACCGATATTATTGTCGGTTTTCCGGGAGAGACGGAAGAAGATTTTATGGAGACACTGGAAGTTGTCAAACAGGTAGAGTATGACAGTGCGTTTACGTTTATTTATTCCAAGCGTACAGGAACACCTGCTGCATCTATGGAGAATCAAGTGGATCCGGCAGAGGTGAAGGCGCATTTTGATATGCTGCTGAAGGAAGTACAGGCGATCAGCACAAGAAAAGCGATGGAACTGGAAGGAAAAACTGTCGAAGTTCTGGCGGAAGAACAGAATGAGCAGGATGCTTCTTTGATTACCGGACGCCTTTCCAATAATGCGGTCGTACATTTCCCGGGAGATACCAGTATGATTGGTAATCTGTATATGGTAAAACTTGTAGAATGCAAGGGATTCTATTATCTTGGAGAAGTTGTAGCCGATGCATAGAAAATTTGGCAGAAATGATGTGATTTTAATTGTATGTCTGATCTTACTGTGTCTTGTTGCCTATGGCGGCATGCGGATGTTTGGCACGAAAAAGGGAAATGAAGTTACCATTACAAGAGATGGACAAGTGTATGGAACCTATGCGCTTAATAAGGATCAGACGATAGAGATTACGGACGGGGATGGAAAGGTCACGAACACATTGGTGATTGCGGATGGAAAGGCGGATATGAAGGATGCCGACTGTCCGGATCGCCTGTGTGTCAAACAGAAAGCAATTTCCAGACAGAACGAGAATATTGTCTGCCTGCCAAATAAAATTGTGGTCACAGTGACAGAGTCTGATGCGAAGGGAGTGGATGGCTTTGCACAATAAGAAAGACAATC
>URYB01000221.1 GCA_900552085.1 uncultured Lachnobacterium sp. | reverse complement strand
TTGGCAACGATGACAGCGGTTCCGGTACTATATGTCAGAGGAAACCATGACGATAAATATGAAAAATACCCACCGGAAGGATGTGTCTGTATCGAAGATCGGATATACAATTTCAATGGAATCCGCATCCTCGGACTAGGTGGTTCGTACCGGTATAAGCCGGGAATCAATCAATATACAGAGGGGCAGATGACACGCAGGGTCAACAAAATGTTTTTGAAGATCAAGCGTAATCGTGGTTTTGATATTCTCGTGACACATTCACCGGCAAAAGGTCTTCATGATGGGGAAGATATGTGCCATCGTGGTTTTCAGATATTTAATCGCCTGATTGAAAAGTATCATCCGAAATATTTTGTTCACGGACATGTACATATGAATTATGGACGGCAGTTTCCACGAGAGGATTATATCGGAGATACGTGTGTGGTAAATGCATTTGAACGATATGTGATTGAAATATAAACGATCGGAAAATAAAAGGAGTGCCAGCAAGAAGGGGAAATCTTACTGGCTTTGTTATGAAAAAATATATGAAAAAGGTTTTGCATGAAAAGGTTTATTTCCTTTTGACAGTTATTACTATACGGTAAGAATGTGAAAACCATATGTCGCATATATGAAGAAATTGTGAAAGAAATACATACGATTCATGACAATCCAGTATTTGCAATGGATAACGCTACAATCCTTGTAAATACTGGATTTTTCTATAATTTCAAATTCTAATTGCAAAGATAAAATACGAAATCGGAACCCCGAAAATTAAATTAGATGACACGAAAGATGACACGAATCAGCTTAGATGTTTTCCGAAATATGCATTTGTCTGGGCCGCATATTTTTTTGAAAAATCAGAACGTGTTCCTCTATAAACCTGATTTAGCGTTGTATTTGTTTTCCAACCACCACGCTCCATTACATATGCTTCTGGTACACCCATTGCATGCATAATTGTAGCTGCATAATGGCGAAGATCATGAAAACGAAAATGTGGTAATCCAAGTTTCTTCAAAGCGCGTCCAAACTCGTTTGTGATCCTATCGGGATTCAGGTTACAAAGCTTCCCTTCTTTTGGAAGTTCCGCAATAACAAAATCGGGATATTCCACATATCTGTCAGACGTGCTATTTTTGGGCACCTGTTTAAGAACCCATTCTTTATCCGGTCCCTTGACTACAACATTGTGTATATGTACTATGTTGCCATCGACATCAGAAATCGTCAAACCACAAATTTCTGATCTACGCAGGGTGCCAATAGAAGCGAGCAAAATTGCAATGTATAGGTCATAATTCTTTTCTTTTGTGTAATCAAGGATCTTTTTTATTTCCTGGTCTTTTGGAATGTAGTAGGTTAACACTTCTTTTTGAGGAAGTGTTATTTTAAAGTCTGCATTCGGAATTTCGGAACGAATAACAGCGCAAAGCAGGCTATAACAGTTACGTGTAGTTTTAGGCGAATATTTCCCGGCAAACTTATTGATAAAGGCTTTGACAGTTTCCTGATCTATATCTGACACTCTTATGTCTTTAATTTCTTTAAAATAGCTTTCCATTTGTCGGTAACCGCGCAGCGTAGAAGGAGACAGAATATTAGATTTTAGTGCCATATAATTCTCGTAAGCTTTGCCGAAAGAGATATCATTTACCTTTGCTTGCTCTGCTTCGTATGTAAGAGCCAGCTTTTCAGCCTCGCGTTTTGTTGGAGCTGTAAAAGATTTGTAGTGTTTCTTTCCCTGTTCGTCCTCTCCCAGAAAGAGCCGCGCTCTCCAAGATCCGGATGGTAATTTTCTTGCATTCATATTGTACCTCCTAAAAATTGTGTATAAAAATAACAGCCAGCGTGGAACGGGTGTTCCGCTTGCGTAGCTGCTCCGAGAATGATACAATATGCTTGCTTAGGGCTTTCGCATCATTCGGGAGCTTGCCGCCTTGCTTTGGTAGAGCAGGGCGGTTTTTTATTTTTGTTCAATCTGGTTTTGGATGGTATTTTTTAATTTATTAGCGGCATTACTATCATATAAAGAATTAAGCTGATAATATGCAACACTACGAAGTTTTTGCAAACGCTCTTGTGGTGATAACCCCTGACGTATCAAATCAGCATTCATGCTTTCTAAGTTGACTAAAACAATGAGCTGTTCAACGTTAGCATGATCGCGCATATTTTCTTTTTTGTTTCCAGTTTCATCACGCCATTGTTTTGCTGTTTTTCCAAATAATGCCACATTTAAAATATCTGCTTCAGTTGCATATTTATAGCCTTTTTCTTGTTGGGTTAATTCTGGAGTGATTAAAAATTCCTTAATGGCATCAGTATGTATGCGGTAGTTGATTTTTGACAATTCGCGCTTGGTATCCCATCCAATTTCAAGACGGTGCGCTTCATCTGCCTTTAATCGTTGATAATCTTTGATAACATACAACTTAAATTCTGGTGAAATCCATGATGCAAATTCAAATGCGATGTCTGGATGGGCATAAGTTCCACCATATCTTCCGGCTTGGGATATTATGCCGATAGCGTTCATTCGTTCAATCCATTGTTTTGGAGTCATTATTAGTCTTCCTGGTTCACTTCTAACCGTCTGGAATTCCATACGGTTAAAATTTGGGTTATAAAATGACTCCCATGTAGAGAGAAAGTCTATGGTAGAGTATGAACTCATCCAGTTAGATATTACAATACGGGGATCGTTTGCATCTTTATATTTTGCTAGGTCTGTTAACGAAATATAGTTATCTTTAAAATTTCCATTTGAATCAATAACAGAGATATCTGTTCCTAATGCATTTATTTTCATGCGATTTCCTCCTAAATTTTATTAGATATTTTTTTAAAAGTAAAACATTAGTGTGTTCCGATTGACTTCAATTTGAACTTGTTCCATTTTGGAACAAGTTGCTTCTTTAATCGGTTTACACCATTTTGCCAACGTTGGCAAAATGGCCATTTGACAAAAGTATACATATCACATATAATACACTTAACAGGAAAGCCGATAGATAGGTGTGAGCTATCTACTCCGGCGAAAAATCAATGGAAAATAACCGTCAACTTTTCTCAGGAGCAGGACGGTTATTTTTTATGTCTGAAATTACAAACTAGTGTAACAATAGCACATATCATTATCACAAACGTGAACAAATCAGAATATGTAACCATCGGCATCATCCCCCTTCACAGGCTCGGAGTAGATGCAACCGTTCCTCGGCTTCCCAGGTAAGTGTATTATATTGTCAGAGTGCAGCGTCGTTTGACAAAAATGCTTGCATGACGTATAATGCACTTAACGAGGCAGCCGGAAGGTGAGTGCACTTCACCCGACCCGGCGAATTTAATACTAAGTTATCAAGAGATAGCCGTTCCTAAACTTTGACGAGAGCAGGACGGCTATTTCTTATGTTTTCTGTTGGTATCTATGTAGGTCAATATCGCCACCAACATGATGACGAAAGTAAAAAGGTCATTCCATGAAACCATAATAATTATCCTTTCCGTAAGGCTCGGATCAGATGAGAGCACGTCCTCCAGCTTCCCAGGTAAGTGTATTATATTGTCAAGGTACTTGCTCTGGTGTCGGTAGCACCAGAGCATTTTTGATTATACGATTATAAATACGCGAGGAACTACGCACATTAAAAGTAATACTATGACTACAACGGCAAGTATTATAGGCAGTGTTCTTCGTTCGTCCTCTTCAACTTTTGTTTGTTTCAGATCTTCGTGTGGAAGCCCTTCTTTTACAGTGTTGGAGTATTGTAAATTATTTCCACAGTGAGAACAGAACTTTGTCCCTGGAGCATTTAGTTTCCAACACTGATTGCATTGAATTTTATCTCCATTGAATTTCATGTATGTATTGACATCAAATCCACACTTTGGGCATGTAAATGATTCTGTACTTATTAAGTTTTCACATTCTGGACATTTAAATAGTGCCATACTTAAGATACTTCTTTCGCTATATATTTTTATTGTTCCAAATCGAATTTAAAATCTGAAAGATCTATATCATAGTTATCACTATAACCTTCAAGGATTAATTGAAGCTTTGCTGGTTTCATTTTATCGAAAGTGATAATTCCGGATGAAGATGCTCCAGGCGTGAGATCATCAGATAATTGTGGATAATCATCACTATATGCAGAGTATGATTCTTCATATTGCTTTTTGTTTTGCACAACTTTAGCAGATGATGAGTAAATACTTACATTATCATTGGAATTGTTTGTCACATCAACATAAAATCTTGTTTCGTTCTCTGCAAATTCAACTTTCGTAACCTTAACAGTGATTCCGTGCTGCTCAATTGTCTGATCATCAAATTTCCATGTAGTGTCAGCTTTTCCGAATGAATCGATATAAGTGCTTTCTTTTGCATCGGCTGCTATCATGTAAGCCCACGATGTATCAACACCCATTACGGTCTGCCCAGAATAGGATCCAGTAACTTTTGCATCTACAGATATAAAGCTATCCTCTTTAAACTCTTTTGCAGATACATCTTTTGAAACTTTTAACAAAATACTGTTATTATAGTCCGTATCTGTATAAACTTGATATACATAATAATCATCGTCCTCATCGCATGTCTGGCTTACAATTCCGTAGAATTTAATATATTTACCAGCATAAGAATCAGGGTCTGAAACCACAGTGTTGATATTATCAACGTACTCTCGATCGTTTTTCGGTGCAATATCTTCGGAAACAGTTGTTCCAGATCCCGACATTATAATTCCTAAGAAAATAGCGATACAAGAAAAAACGATTCCGACAATTGGTGCAGCTTTTTTCGTGTACTTTTTACACGCACCAATAATCGAAAGAACCAGTCCAATAATCCCAAGCACGCATCCTAGTATAGCTGTTTTTAATTAACTCGACTTTTTGAGAGGTAATGTTTCAACCTG
>URYB01000220.1 GCA_900552085.1 uncultured Lachnobacterium sp. | reverse complement strand
CACAGATTTCAATGCTTTCCAGTCCCGGAAGCACCCGGACATACAGCCGTTCCTTTAAGCTTTCCATTCCACTGTAGATGCCAAGCTCTTTGCTTCCGGTTGTCAGAAGAATATTTCCCTCGACCTCCTGTAACGCTTTGGCACAGGATTCGTTATCTTCAAAATAAGTGATCTTTGCCCCGCTTTCTTCCGCTTTCGCATCACTACAACCGCGGAGCAGACGAAAATAAGGAATATCCAGCCCCTCCAGACTTTTTCGGATATTCCCGGATACTTCTGTCGCAAACGGATGCGTACTGTCTACCACCGCAGCAAATACGTTCTCATTTTCCGCTGTCATCTCCGATGCCAGTTGCCGCATCTGGGCAATATCAAGCCGACCGGTCGTAACTTCCACTCCGTCCATTTCCGGCATGACAAGCTGGCCATATGCCGTTGCCACACATACATGACACGGGATATGTTCTGCTGCCAGCTGCTCCGCAAGCATCCTTCCTTCTGTTGTTCCGGCATAGATTAAAACTTTTTTCATACGATATAGCCTCGTTTTGTAACCAACTTATCTCCAACAATTTCCGACTGGGAATTTCCGATAAAAACCGTCGTAAACATATTTACCTTTGCGTCCCGCAACTCGCCAAGTGTGCAGGTAACTGCTTTGGTTCCTTCTCTGCCGATATTTTCCACATACCCACAGGCGCGGTCTTCTTTTGCCCCATGGCTCAGTAAAATATCGCAGGCGCGCTGCAGATAATCCGCACGCTTATGACTCGAAGGATTGTAGATTGCCATGGCAAAATCGCCTTCCACCGCCGCGATCAGACGCTTTTCAATGCGCTCCCACGGTGTGAGCAGATCACTGAGACTGATCACACAGAAATCATGGTTGAGCGGTGCTCCAAGCACTGCTGCACCGCTGCTTGCCGCGGTAATTCCCGGAATGACAACAACCTCACAATCCGGATATTCCTTCCCGATTTCGAGCATAAGACATGCCATACCATAAATTCCGGCATCCCCGCTGCATACCATAGCGACACGCTTTCCTTCCATCGCCTTCTCAAAACACATGCGACAGCGCTTTGTCTCCTGACGCATCGGTGTAGATAAAAATTCCTTATCCGCAAAACGCGCACCCAGCAAATCCAGATAAACGGTGTAGCCAATGATCACATCACATTTTTCCAGTACTTCAATTGCCTGCCCGGTCATCATGGACTCTTCGCCCGGTCCCATTCCTACTACATAAATTTCTTTACTCATCAAATGTCACACTCCATTTTCGATTTGCAATTGCAAAAGTCACACCATCGGCTGCCTGCTTTTTGACCCAAAGTTCATTGCCTGCTGCAACGGCTGCCCGCTCACATACATTGTCCACGCCGACCTTCTCTGCAACAAATCCGGATGACGAATATTCTCCCGGCACTTCCCGCAACTGTCCGGCCGTAAACACATAAAACGGAACACGCATCTTCTGTGCCAGCGCAAGAATTCCCTCTTCATTCTCCTTCACATCGATCGATGCGATCGCTGCAATTTCTTCTTTTGTGATACAGATATTTTCCTGCTCTTTCAGCCGTGCCAGCATTTCTTCCAGCCCCTGTTCGATTTCCATACAGCTTTTGCCCTTCCGGCATCCGATACCAAGCACATATTTCTTCGGAAAAAGCCCCAGTACTGCCTGCTGCAGAAGTTCTTTTTCTTCTGTCACCACGATCATGGCATCCTGCTTTTTCTGATGAAAGTCTTCCCAATCCACCGGAAGCAGTTCCTTCGGCATTCCCAGTTGTTCGAGCTGTTGCGCGCTGTAATGTTCCACCGCGACCGATACGGTGTTTCCCTGTAAAATCCGCGCAGAAACGGCTGCAATTCCGTGGGTATCAAACACGCGCAGACAATTTTTCTTTGCAAACAGATCCACTGCAAAACGCCCGGCACAGTCTGTCGCCGTGGTCACTACTGCCTGCCCGTGCAAACCTTCGGCAAGCTGTCTTGCAAGTTCATTTGCTCCTCCCAGATGACCGGAAAGAACCGGTACAACATACTGCGCATTTTCATCAATCACAAGCACCGGACTGTCCACGTTCTTTTTCTCAATAAAAGGCGCAATCGCGCGCACTGCAATCCCTGCTGCACCGATAAATACAAGCGGCATTCCCTGCATGAATGCAAGATCTACCCACACATCCAAAGCCTCCTTTTCCCGCAGATATACGATTGTCTTTTCCTGCACCTTTTTTCCTTCACAAGGCACATTCCCGTAATCCACAGATAACGAAATCTTCTGGATTTTTTCTGCAAGCGCACGCCCTTTTTCGCTAAATGCGACCATATATATTCTCATAACTTCCTCCGGATCTATTCTTTTGCTTTACGGAATTCCGTCTCGAAATCAGCCGCATACAAACGCGACTTTGCATAATGCTGATGCGCAATAACATCCCCGACCAGCACCAGCGCCGTCTTTGTAATTCCATGCGCTTTCGCCACTTCGGAAAGCTCCCCGATCGTACAAATATATGCCTCTTCTTCCGGCCATGTTGCCTTATAAACCAGCGCAGCCGGTGTATCCTTTTGATAGCCCCCGGCAATCAGCCGCTCGCTTAACTTTTCTAACATTCCCGTACTCAGATAAATCGCCATGGAAGCCTGATGTGCCGCAAAACGCTCAATACTCTCCAGCTGTGGAACTTTTGTCCGTCCCTCCATACGTGTAATGATCAAAGACTGCGATACATCCGGAAGTGTATACTCCAGATTCAGCGAAGCCGCTGCCCCAAAGCAGGCACTCACACCCGGACAGCTCTCATATTCGATATCCTTTTCATCCAGCAGATCCATCTGCTCGCGCACCGCACCGTAAATGCTCGGTTCTCCTGTATGCAGACGGACGGTCATCTTCCCTTCCTTTTCTGCTTCCTGCATGATAGCAAACACTTCTTCCAGTGTCATGGTCGCACTGTTATAGATCTGACATGTTTCTTTCGCATAATCCAGAAGCGCCGGATTCACAAGCGATCCCGCATAGATAATCACATCCGCTTTCTGTAAAAGGCGCATACCTCTGACCGTGATCAGATCTGCCGCCCCCGGTCCTGCTCCGACAAAATAAACCATGTTTCCTCCTTATCTTCCCAGTTCGTAAAGAATTGCATTCACGATTGCAGCAGCAACGTTGCTGCCGCCTTTTCTTCCACGATTCACAATATGCGGTACATCCGTTTCCAAAATCAGTTCCTTTGCGGCCTCCACATTGACAAAGCCGACCGGAACACCAATGATAAATGCCGGTCTCCAATCGCTTTTCTGCATCAGCTCATACAACGAAACCAGCGCCGTTGGCGCATTTCCCAACGCAAAGATTACAGGCTTCTGAATTTGTGCAGCCTTTTCCATGCTCACTGTGGCACGCGTGACCTGACGGCTTTTCGCAATGCGCGCAACTTCTTCATCCGCCATAAAACAATGCGCAACTCCGCCATAACGTGCAAGTACTTTTTTGTTGATTCCAGCCAGCGCCATATTCGTATCCGTAACAATATCCGCGCCATTTGCAATCAGTTCTTTTGCAATCTGCACCGCATTCTTTGAGTAAGTCATCGTGTGAGCATATTCAAAATCCGCACTTGTATGGATCACCCGCTTTGTGACCGGTTCCTCATCTGCCGGAATCGTAATATGCATCTCTTCCAGTTCCTGTCCGATGATCTCGAAACTTCTCTTTTCAATTTCTCCCGGCAGGACATATTCAAGTTCTTTCATTTCTTAATCTCTCCATCAATCGCTCATTGCTTGCATGGTCTTTGACCGCAATCCGATAGTATCCTTTTCCCAACCCGCGATAATTTGAGCAGTCGCGGATGAGAATTCCTTCTTTCAAAAGCCTATCATACAATGGCGCTTCTGTGTAAAATAAAATATAATTTGCCACCGAATCATAGATGCGAATGTTATCTTTTCCTGTTTCTTTCAACGCATTGATCAGATATTCTCTCTCTCTGCAAATAAGATTTCTCGTGTCTGCAAGATATTTTTCTGCATCCCAGTCCGGCCTTTTCTCATAGATCACACCTGCCGCCTGCGCAAAAACCGACAGATTCCATTCCGGCAATTGCCGGGCAATGCGCGCCCTCATATGTGAATCTGCGATCAGATACCCAAGCCTTACCCCCGGAATCCCATAGATCTTTGTAAACGCACGCACGATAATCAGATTCTTGAAATCACGGAGCAGCTCCTGTGTGTGTTTTTCCCCTGCAAATTCAATAAAACACTCATCCAGCACTACCGTTATCCCGCAGTCCTTACACTTCATTAACAGCAGCTGCAGCATTTCCCGTGAGATTTCATTTCCCACCGGATTTGCCGGGCTGGCCAGAAAAAGCAGGTCCACATCTTCGCGCAAAACATCCAGAAACATCTCCGTGATTGCAAAATTTTCGTTTTCTTTCAGTTGTACAAATTCCATATGGGCGTCCACCATCTGTACTGCCCACTCATATCCATAAAAAGACGGCACCGGAATCACGACCTTTTTCGGGCGGATCGCATGTACAATCGCTGCCAGAAGTTCCGATGCGCCATTGCCGCACAACACCTGCGATTTTTCTACCGGTGGATTCAAATTTGCTGCAATCTGTGCCGTCAGTTTTCCACTTCCCTGCTGTGGATATACCATGACTTGTTCCAAAGCATCCCGCAAAGCATCTTTCAGCGGATACGGAGTTCCCAGTGGATTGATATTCACCGAAAAGTCATCTTTTATGTTGTGATTGTATATATCTCCCCCATGAATATTCTCATTACTGTACATACATTTTCCTCTTTCATTGAACATCAGCCCATGCATAATTTGCTTTCAGCAAATGAGCTGATGATTGTAATGCATCAAAGATGCATTGCCCCTACATGTCAAGTTTTCATA
>URYB01000219.1 GCA_900552085.1 uncultured Lachnobacterium sp. | reverse complement strand
TTCCCATCATCCTTCATACTTTGAAGACTCAGATCACGACGCTTCAATGTATGTTCCGTGTTTGTCACCGGATCATAATACGTCGGACTGTTTGGGATTGCACACAAAAATGCCACCTGGGACACATCCAGATCCTTGAGTTCACAATTAAAATAACCATGGCAGGCAGCATCAATTCCATAATAGCCATTTGCAAAATATACATTGTTCAAATAGAACTCCAGTATTTTTTCTTTGCTGTAGCGGCCTTCCAGCTCAATCGCCAGAAACATCTGCTCAACCTTATACTGCCACGTCTGATCCGGATTCATGTACATCAGCTTGGCCAGCTGCATCGTAATCGTACTACCACCCTGTGTAACCCGGCCGTTGGTTACACGGGCTTTTACAGCACGCATTACTGCTTTAAAATCTACGCCGTGATGTCTGTAAAACTTCTTATCCTCAATACTGATAATTGCAGTGATAAAATCCTGCGGGATATCTTCATATTTCACATACTGCGCATCCTTGGTACCTTTTCGTTCGGATATGAGTTTTCCGTCCTTGTCATATACAGAACATGTCTGTGACGGAATAAAAATCGATTCATCCGAATCAGCTACTGTCTGTACCGCTTTCTCTTTGAGTGCCTGTACTTCCTTTGCATAGCCGCCGAAATAATAATAGCCAAAGCCAGCTAAAACAACCACCATCAGAAGAATCTGAAGTTTGATCATAAACCAGAAAAAGCGATGCTTTTTCTTTGTTTTTTTCATACGTTTATCTGTTTTCTTTGCCATATAATCTCCTTTATTTCCAGTCGCCCTTTGGACTGCCTATGAAGTATTTTATCTCTTTTATATCGTATATGCAAATTATCTTTTTCTTAAGAAAATATAAAAGAGCTCCGGTCTCCCGAAGCTCTTTGTAAAAAGGATAGCAAAAAACTATAAATCTGTCTTTTTCTTCTCAGAATCCTGATTTTTACGATTCTGTATAACCATCGTAACAGCAGATGCTGCTGCAACTACAAATCCAAATACAAGGAAGTAAATATCCCGGCTGCATTCCTGAAAGAAACACAGAACGATGAGTCCTACTACCAATACGGCTAAAATAATATAATCTAAAATCTTTCCCATCTTCCCTTACCTCCTATTAGTTCTCATTTTCAGCATCTTCGGATTTTTTTCTTACAAACGCACGTACCAGATTGTATGCACCACATACTAATGTAAGAATCAGAATAATCCAGTGGATAATGCAATTGTCCTCAGTTGCTGCAAGAGGTGTTGCTTCATCTTCAATGTTTTTCGTATCATCAGCTGTATTATCTGATACGGTATCCTCTGCTGTATCATCTGCAGCGTCTGCAAGCGGAGTCTCCTCATCCACGATATCTGTCACATCTGCTGGATCTGCAGCATTGTTTGCAACTGCAACCGGTGCATTTGCTGCATTCGCTGTGTTGTTTGCGACTACATTTGCTGCATTATTTGCTGCCGGAGTGTTTGTGGTATTATTATTTGTCACATTATTCGTTGTATTGTTATTCTGATTACTGTTTGGACGATTGCTGTTGGTATTATTGTTTGTGCTGTTGCCTGGACGACTGTTGTCATTGCTATTATCTTCAGCATCCTCACTGTTATCTGCATCATCGTTGTCCGAACTATTATTGTTATCCGCATCATCATCTGAAGGATCTACCGATGGTGTTGGATCCGGTGTCGGTGTTGGGTCTGGTGTCGGCGTTGGATCCGGCGTTGGGGTCGGGTCTGGTGTCGGTGTCGGATCCGGTGTTGGTGTTGGATCTGGTGTTGGCGTCGGGTCTGGTGTCGGTGTTGGATCTGGTGTTAATGTAATTACGTACTCAACGTAATAGTTACCAGCCTCTCCCTTCAACTCGCTAAATGTCACCTGTGTTGTTTCAGCCAATCCTTCAATCGCAGAATTAATATCCTCTGCATATGCAGCCCATAACTTTGCATCTGCATCCTCAGCCTTTGTTACCGTACCATCTTTGGCAATTACTACACCATTTTCAATTGTCTTGCTAAAAATAGTGTTTTCACCATTCTTGATAATATAAGTTAAACTGTCGTACTCTGGAGCCTGTGTAGTCTTTACAATCTGATAATCTGCATGCCATCCGTTACGTCCTTTTGCTGCATCACCTGCTTCATACTGGAATCTTCTAAATACAACGGTTGTATTCTCCGGATCTTCCAGACCAGCAATTGCCTGTGCTTTGACCGCTTCTGTATCAAACGAAATAATGCCTTCTCCGTTTTCATTTTCTGTAATGGTCAAAGTAGAATCGCAAATCTTTTTGAATTTGCTGTTTGAAGCATGTTTGCCAGGTGCTGGAATCACGTAGTCCGGATCCTCACACAAATAGCAGCTTACATTCTCTACTGTTTTCTTTTCTCCGTCTTTCTTATCACCACAATACTTGCACACAAGATCATTTCCATGACCTACGATAATCTCGCCCTTGCTGTTCATTGTGGACTTTACAGCGGTACCTTCGTTTTCCTCATACTCATGTGCCTTAATGGTAACCTTTACTCCATTGGCATCCTCACCATTCTCGCAGGCTACATGAACAATAATAGAAATTTTCTCATTTCCATTTGTAGTATTTTCATCAGCCTTCATCTGGAACTCATAAGTTGCAAGAACCGGCTCCACATATGGATAACATTTGTCTCCGTGTGTATTTTTTGTATAGCATGCCCCGTCATATGTACTATGCTCATGCTCTGTCTTATCACAGATTGGATCCTGCTTTGTATCATAACAGCCTTCTACATAATCTGTAAGTTTCTTAGAATCCCAATGATAACCCGGAAGAGCCTCTCCCTTGGCATCAAATACATTCTGATCCCCTGTATAAACTTTTCCCGGTTTATACCCCTGTGAATTTGTCAGCGCACTCTCCTGCGTAACTATCTGTGTATTATTGCTGTCTGAATCTGCCATTGTAACCATTGCGGACCCAAATATCATTGTTCCTGCAAGTGTTACAGCTACGATTTTCTTAAAAAATCCTTTTGCATTCATAAACAACCTCCTTTTGCTATCCTCTTAACATTAATTTCATTCCTTTTTACATTAATCACTATAGCGTCGGTTGGTCACACAACGGTCACACGAAAATGTTTTATTACAATTTTTTCAAAAATTTTGTTACCGAAACTCCAAAAAACTGCAAAGATGGGAAACGCGTGAATATTTCGCAATACTTTCATACGTTTCCCACGCCCCTATTGCTCCATATGTTTTCCCATAAAACTTGCTGCAGACCGTGCCAGCATCTGAAAGCTTTCAAGTTTCTGTGGATTGTCACTCTTAGATATAACGATAACGGCCCCCTGACAATCACCATTGCAGATAATTGTAGACAATACCGCTCCCTTGTGGTCACTTATCCAATTCTTTGTGACCAGGGGGAGTTCCTCATGCACATCTTTTATAACAAAGGTACCTCTTTTTTCCATAAGCGCCTCAACTTCCGCACTTAAATGTTCTCCTTCCAGTTCTTTTTTTCCGCTTCCGGATGCAGCAACAATATAGTCGCGATCCGTAATGCAGACAAGCGCATCTGCAACCTGTGCCAATGCCTCCGCATAACTTCCTGCGACTTCTCCCAATTCCCCGATCGGAGAATATTTTTTGAGCATGATCTCCCCTTCCCGGCTCGTAAAAATTTCCAGAGGGTCACCTTCCCGTATACGTAACGTACGCCGAATCTCCTTTGGCACTACAATACGTCCGAGATCATCTATTCTTCGAACAATACCTGTTGCTTTCATATCTCAACGTTCCTCCATATAAATTCTGATTTTTAATCTAGTATTTGTAAAGTTGGTGGTTTTATACCTCAAAACAAAATTTATGCGTACATGATCTTTTCAAATTTTAGAAATTAAACTTGTAATATGTTCCAAAATAAACTAAACTGAAAACTAGTAAATATTTCCTATTTTTATAGGTTCGAAATATATGGGAGGGGTAATACATATATGAATTATGATGCATCTGTTTTTAAAGAGAAAGCCAACCGGAAAGCCCGGATTATCTGGCTGATTTTCTCAATTCTTCTGTCTGCCAATTACGGTACCGACACATCAAACGGCCTGTATCCCGTACAAAGCTATATTATCTTTTTAATTTTGTGCTGGTTCCCGTTTATTCTCGGCGAAGTTCTTCTCCGGGTCAAAGGCTGGGCAACCGATATCTACCGGCTTGTTCTCGTGATCGGCTATGGTATTTTTTATACCTTTTTGCTTTGTACAACAGCCTCCCCGATTGCATTTACCTATATCCTTCCTGTCATAAGCCTTCTTGTTTTGTATAAAAATCAGAAATTTATGATTGGATGTGGCATTGCCAATACTTTAAGTGTAATTTTCTGTGCCATTTACCGCAGTGTCGTACTCGGTTGTAACAGTGCATCCGACATGAAGAATTACCAGCTTCAGGTCTCCTGCCTGTTACTGTGTTATATCTGCTATGTAATGTCCATTCGCCATCTGAATGAATCCGATGGTGCATTGACAGACAGTATCAAATCCGATCTGCACCGCGTTGTTACAACCGTTGAAAAAGTAAAAACGGCCAGTAACACGATCATGGATGGTATTACCGTTGTTCGTGAACTCGCCTCCGAGAATAAGCACGGTTCTGATGTCGTAATGCTTGGTATGAACGAACTTTCCGACAATAACCAGCATTTGCAGGATCGCACTTCTTCTTCCATGGACATGACATCTGACATCCGTACACAGGTGGAAAATGTTGCTGCCATGATTGATGAAATGGTCAGTCTTACTGTAGAATCGTCGGAACATGCCAAAACAAGTTCCAATGATCTTGACAGTCTTGTAAAGACCGCCGGAACCATGTCGGAACTTTCCTCAGAAGTAGAACATATTCTTCACGACTTCAAGTCT
>URYB01000218.1 GCA_900552085.1 uncultured Lachnobacterium sp. | reverse complement strand
TATTAATGCCCATCGCTTTGGTTGCTCCAAAATATACAATGAACAAAAGCACGAGCTGTGGCATGATGCGCACAATCTCCAGATAAATTCTTGTGATCACCTGAACGGCTTTGTTCTTTGATGTCATAAGCATTCCAAGTAAAATTCCAAGCACCATACTGAGCACAACAGAGATCAAACTGATTCGAAGCGCCACCCAGAGTCCCTGCAAAAGCCGGATCATATTATTTCCTTTTAGTAAAATTTCAAATCCCATCTCGTTAATCTCCAAACATACGATATCTTGCTTTATGCTCGACCAGACTTCCTAAAATAGATACCGGAAGCAGCATGACAATATAGAATCCAACAAGCATAACCAGACATTCCGTTGTATTATAATACTGTCCAATCAAGTCTTTTGCAGTAAACATCAGGTCCATCAGACTGATTGCAGAAAATACACTGGTTTCTTTCAGCAGAAAGATAATATTCGCCACAATTGCCGGTACACTGATGGAAAAAGCCTGCGGAAGAATTACCGATCCAAACATCTGCAGCCGGTTCATTCCCAATGCCAGCGCAGATTCCGTCTGCGAAAGCGGCACGGCCTCCAGGCCGCTTCGGAAACTCTCTGCCATATAACTTCCACCCAAAAGTCCTAATCCAACGGCTCCGCACACTTCTGCAGATATGGAAAGACCAATCTTCGGAAGTCCAAAATAGATAAAGAACAGCTGCACCAGAAGCGGCGTATTGCGGAACAATTCCACGTACACTTTAACAATCTGTGACAGAACCGGAATCTTAAAATGCAGAATAAAAGCTGCAACAATTCCAATTCCGATTGAAAGTGCAATTCCTATCCATCCTATCTTTATTGTCAACAAGAATGCCTTTGTATACATCGGCATATAATTAAATATTACATCAAAATTCATGCTATCGCATCCTAACGCTTTCTATGATCTAATCGACCTGACAACCTTGTTCCGAGATTCTGGATAATCTGGAAAATAACGATCAGCAGCACGACCGTAACAATCATAATATCGGTCTGCCAACGATAATAACCATATCGTACCGCAATATCTCCAAGTCCGCCTCCACCGACGGTTCCTGACATTGCTGAATATCCAAGGAGCAGTCCGGTTGTGATGGTTGCTCCATTGATCAGTGAAGTTCTTGCCTCCACAAGAAGTACCTTAAAAATAATCTGCATATTGCTTGCGCCCATCGCTTTTGCCGCCTCGATGACACCAGCATCCACTTCGTTTAAAGAGGATTCTACGACTCTTGCGATGTATGGTGCTGCACAGATAACAAGCGGCACGATGGTTGCAGTCGAACCATAGCTTTTTCCTACAATGAGTCGTGTGAATGGAATCAGCAGAATCAACAGAATCAAGAACGGAATGCTTCGAATGATATTACAGATAAAATCTCCGATCCGGTAAATGATCCGGTTCGGATGCAGTCCCTTTTCACTTGTGACGTGAAGCAGCACGCCGAATGGTAATCCGATCACATATCCTATAATAGACGAAAACAGCGTCATATACAAGGTGTCACGAATACCTTCTGCAATCATTTGTATTACTTGTTTATCAAACATTTTCTGTCACCTCCGTCACTACTAACCCGCGCTCTCTCAGATGAGCGATAATTTCATCCTGTGTTTCTTTTCCTGTCGGTAAGCCAAGAATCATCTCTCCAACGGCTTTTCCGCTTACATTCTTGGTTTCTGCCTTCAAAATATTGACCGGCACCTGGTATTGTAAAATAATATTCGAGATCACTGGCTCAAATGCGGAATTTTCCTGAAATACAATTCGAATCTTTCGTTCTACATCCAGATTCTCAACCGGTGTATAACGAATAGCTTTGCCGGATATCAATTCTTTCGCCGCATCGGACTGTGGATTTTCAAAAATCTTTTCAACCAGACCTTCTTCTACAAGATTTCCACTGTCTATGATTGCCACACGCTTACAGATTTCCGTAACAACTGACATCTGATGCGTAATAATGATAATGGTAATTCCCAGTGTTTCATTGATCTCTTTCAAGAGTTTTAAGATTGCGGCTGTCGTCTGTGGATCAAGTGCGCTCGTCGCCTCGTCGCACAACAGGATCTTCGGATTGGTAGCCAGTGCACGCGCGATAGCGACACGCTGCTTCTGTCCACCGGACAACTGTGATGGATACGCTTTTGCCTTTTCCTCCAGATTAACCGTCTTTAAAAGTTCTTCAGCTCGTTTTCTTGCCTCTTTCTTTTTTACACCGGCAATCTCAAGTGGAAAACAGATATTATCCAAAACATTTTTCTGCTCCAGAAGATTGAAATTCTGAAAGATCATGCCAATATCACTGCGCTTTTTGCGAAGCTGCTTCTCTGTCAGATCTGCCAGATCCACACCATCAATCAAAACCTGTCCTTCCGTTGGTTTCTCCAGATAATTGATGGACCGCACCAGCGTACTTTTTCCGGCTCCGGACATTCCGATAATTCCAAAAACATCGCCCTGCTCTATGGAAAGATTGATATTTTTTAACGCATGAACCTTGCGCCCTTTTATGTCAAATGTTTTTGTCAGATTTCTAATTTCAATTTCGCTCATCTTTTCACCAGTGACAAAGGAGGGATTTACGCCCTCCTTTCCTTTCCATGTTTATTTTTCGTAGAAAATAACTGCACCGTCATAAGTATCTTCAATAAATTTCTTGATTTCATCAGATCTGAGAACAGAAACAAGTGCTTTGATCTTGTCGCTGTTTTCGTTTCCTTCCTCTACTGCAATAATGTTTACATAAGTCTTTGCTGCAATTGAATCGCTTGCTTCGTATGCGATGGCATCTTTTCCTACAGAATATCCTGCCTCAAGTGCATAGTTTCCGTTTAAGACTACAAATTCAACTTCGTTTACAACTCTTGCAACCTGTGCTGCCTCAAGCTCTACAAACTCAAGGTTATGAGGATTCTCTGCAATATCATTTACTGTTGCGGTAAGACTTGTTTCGTCTTTTAACTTGATCAGACCATTGTCCTGCAGTAACAGGAGTGCTCTTGCCTCGTTGGTTGTATCGTTTGGAATCGCAATGCGGTCTCCATCTGCAATATCCTCAAGTTTGCTTTTGGTTCCCGGATAAATGCCGAATGGCTCATAATGAATGTCACCGGCATCTACAAGGTGTGTTCCCTGCTCTTCGTTAAAGCTATTTAAATATGGTAAATGTTCCATGTAGTTTGCATCAAATTCACCAGATTCTACAACAAGGTTTGGCTGTACATAATCATCAAATTCTGTTACTTCAAGGTCATATCCATAATCTTTTAAAATGTCTGCTGCTTTTGCTAAAATCTCTGCATGTGGAATTGGAGATGCTGCTACTTTAATGGTCTCTCCATTTCCTGGTGTAATGTCTAATTTACCTTCCTCTGTGGTTGCTTCTGTATCTGTTTTGTCTGCTGCATCTCCGCCGCCTTCGATTACCAGAGTATCTTCATAGTCTGCACCATATGTGTCAAGCAATGTTGCTTCATAATCTGCATGGAAGAAGTTCTCTTTTCCAAGGCTCTTGATCTCGTCGTTGATCCAGTTAAGCAGTGTGCTGTTGCCTTTTGTTACTGCCGGGGCAATGCTCTGCTGATCACCAAGGGAAGAAATTCCTACCACATAACCCTCATTTTCCTGCGCATATGCAATAACCTCTGTGTTATCGTTTGCCCATGCAACACCGGTTCCGTTCTCGAAAGCAGTCTTTGCAGCTGCGTAAGTATCAAACTTCTGAAGCTTGATATCCGGCTCATTCTTTTCCAGGTAAGTCTCTGCAGTCGTTCCGGAAATTACGATTACCTGATCATCTGCTCCGATCTGATCGAGACTCTTGATTACGTTATCTTCATGGGATACCACACCGAGTGCTACGTTCATGTATGGAAGTGCGAAATCTACTTTTTCTGCACGCTCATCTGTTACGGTAAAGTTTGCAAGGACAATGTCTACCTTTCCGGTCTCTAAGTACTCAACACGGTTTGCTGCCTCTGTGGATACATAATTGATTTTTACACCAAGATCTTTTCCAAGGCGCTCTGCAAAGTATACATCATATCCCTGATAATCACCGTTGTCATCTACATAACCGAATGGGTTTTTGTCAGAGAAAACACCGATATTGATTTCTCCGCTGTCTTTGATTTCATCTAATGTACGATAAACCTGATTGCCTTTATCAGCGGTCTTGGCTGATCCGCATCCTGCCAGAGCTGTCACTCCTAATGTTGCTGCTAAAACGCCAGTTACTAACTTCTTAAAAAAATTCTTTTTCATAATTTTCTCCTTCTAACATTATTTGTTTGCATTTTGTAAGTTTCTTTTTCACACCCTCTTGCATTTGCAAAGAAAAAGCCTGGATGTTTCTCCCAGGCAATGGCTTACATTAATCTGTATAACAAATTATTGCAAATAGGTGCATGACAAACGAGCCCTACACCCGGCCATATGATCTGCCTGGGAGTCCAGCATTCGACAGCACATACACATGTTGTTCAAAGTAAATACATTTCTCATTTTATCATGTCTCCTTTCATTTCATGGTTCGTATTATATCCCTGTATTCCTAGTATGTCAATAGGTTTTATAGTACTTTTTTAAAAAGTGTTTGTTCGATTATCTATACATAGGAATAAATTCCAATAAAAAGGGATCTTTTCCTGTGTACTACTGAAAAAGATCCCTTTTTTATATATCAAGATAAAGAAAAACAGAGCTAACATCGTATTGCTACAATGCCGCTCCGCAAAAGACTAGCTTTTTCTATGTGCTACATATTTTACACGTTCTTAAACCAACTTTCAACCACCAATTTAAGAAAATCAAAAGAACAAATTATATAGTCATCTCAGATTTTCTAATCGATTCCGTATAATCCCGTCTTTCGGATTTAACACTATAATTCTTTAGGGGTTTAAATATATATGATTT
>URYB01000217.1 GCA_900552085.1 uncultured Lachnobacterium sp. | reverse complement strand
CTGGTTTCAAGATTACACCTAGTCTCATTCAGCATGGTCTGTACGCGCTTGAGTTCGGAGATATCTTCATGCGCTGTCTCTATCGTGTCCGCCCATATGAGGCCGTACCGGGTTCTGCAAATGCCTTGCATGAGAAATGGAAGAAACGTGTCATGGAATTTGTTGGAAACACCAAACTTCTGTCTCACCGCAAATTCAAAAAGATGTGCCGTGAGATTATCCGTGACTTTGACAATCTTCCAATGACAGATGAGAAGAAACCTCGTGTCGGCGTCGTTGGTGAGATTCTTGTTAAATTCCTTCCTGCGGCCAACAATTATATCGTTGACCTGCTTGAATCCGAAGGTGCAGAAGCTGTCGTACCAGATTTGACCGACTTCCTGCTCTACTGCTGTTATAACCAGAACTTTAAGGCAGACTATTTAGGTGCCACACAGAAATCCAAACGCATCAACAATATGCTGATCCGTTTCTTTGAGTGGATTCGTAAGGCTGCCAGGGACGAACTTGCAAAGAGTAAACATTTTGAGCCTACTGCTTACATTCAGGATCTTGCAAAAGAGGCAGAACACATTGTATCCATCGGTAACCAGACCGGTGAAGGATGGTTCCTGACCGGCGAGATGTTAGAGCTGATCCATCAGGGTGCTACCAACATCGTCTGTGCTCAGCCATTTGCGTGTCTGCCAAACCACATTGTTGGTAAGGGCGTAATCAAGGAAATTCGCCATGAATATCCGGGTGCTAATATTGTAGCGATTGATTATGATCCGGGTGCATCTGAAGTAAATCAGTTGAATCGAATTAAATTGATGCTCTCTACTGCACAGAAGAATCTCAAGAAAGAGATAAATAAATAAAGGCTACATAAAAAGGACTACCGTCTTCCGGTAGTCCCTTTTTTATTCTTTACGTAAGTAATTCCATTTGAAGATTGCACTTCCAATAATGACCAGATATCCAACCAGGCTCATCCAATCCGGAATCTGCCCGAAGAACACAAATCCCAGCAATGCAGCAAACAACACCTGTGTATAATCAAATACCGAAATTTCCTTTGCCGGTGCTTTTGTATATGCCTTGGTTATAAAGATCTGTCCTCCGGCAGCACTGACTCCCGCCATCAGCAGACAAAGAAGCTGCACTGCTTTCATCGGCTGAAATTCTGCGATCAGAAACGGAAGTGTACACAGGCAGGAGAATGTCGAAAACACCATGACAATAATCGGTCCACGCTCTCCTTTTTTGCCAAGTTTCCTTACAAATGTATAGGCAATGCCGGCTCCCAGACCACCCGCTACACCTATCAATGCGTTGACAAACTGCATATTAAATGCCGGTTTTACAACAAATACAGCACCGATAAATGCCACTACAACACATGCCCATTCTACTTTGTTTGCTTTCTCCTTTAAGATAAAATAAGACATCAGTATTGCAAAAAATGGTGACAGTTTATTTAAAATATTTGCATCTGCAATATTCATGTGATCGACTGCATAGAAGTTACAGATCAATCCCACTGTACCGAAAAAGCTTCGCATAAGCAAATCCGGCCAGCTTCCTTTCTGTACATGAAATCCTTCTTTTGTACGTGCAAGCATAAATGCAGCCACAAGAACTGCCACTGCATTTCGGAAAAATGCTTTCTCCATGGTAGGCAAATCGCCTGACAAACGTACAAAAAAGCTCATCGAGGCAAAGAAAAATCCTGCCAATATAATAAATAAAATTCCCTGTTGTTTCTCTTTCATTATTTCCACTTACTTTCTATTTATAATTCTTTGCTTTCCGGGCAATTCTATGATACTGTGGCCGGATGGTAAGTTCCGGAATCACAGTTCCTTCCGGTTGTTCTAACAAAAAGCGCACGGCTTCTGCAATCTGATCACTTTCCAGATAACATCCAGTTTCTTTTGCACAGGTAAAATCCGCGTCCCGATACAAATCCGTATCTGTCATATCCGGATGTATTGTCGTTACCTTAATTCCATACTTGCGTGCCTCTTCAAAAAGACTTGCGCCAAAACTGGTCAGTCCTGCTTTTACTGCACCATACGCACAACCATGCGGATTATTTTGTTTTGCTGTGATGGAGGAAACATTGATGATATATCCTCTGTTTTGTTTTAGCATACGAAGCAGACGATTCGTCAGGATCATCGGCACTTCCAGATTGGTACGCACCAGTGTCTGAATCTGTTTTACATTCAATTCTTCATGCAACCCATAATATCCCACACCGGCCGCATTAACTAAAATATACAGTTGTGTACTCTTTGCTATCTCTTTTGCCATATCGCACATCTGCTGCGTCTCTAAAAGGTCACAGACCTTTGTATGGAACAAGGGTTGCATTTCTATATAGGAAGCAACCTCTGCTTTTGAAAAATCACGCCCAAATCCATATACCTCATACCCAAGATTACACAATTCTTTGGCAATGGAAAATCCAATGCCGGAACTTGCTCCCGTTACAATTGCACTCTTTTTCTGTTGCATTATCTTTTTCACTCCCTGTCCAAAAAAATACGATTACGCGGAATACGCTTTCCCAGCTCTTTTACCAGATACTGTTCCATCTGCTCTAACAGAAACGCGGGATACTGATATATGCCGCCTTTATTGACAAACGGGAACTGCACAATCACGGAATCCGGCTCCACGCGCCTTATTTTTTTCATGTAATCCTGTGAAATGCGGAATGCTCCAACACTCACATCGATCACATCCGAAAAGTGACAGCCCTTTTCGGCAAAAGCCTGATCAAATACATCCAGCAGATTTCCATAATATTCTTTCCAATTTGGCAGATACAGCATCGGATCAAAACACAACCTTACAACAAAGCCTCTTTTGACCCCTTCTACAGCACAGGCAATACGTGCTTTTGCCGACGGTGTCTTTTTCTCACTAGCTGCAATAATTTCCTCTGGAGCCACAGTAAATGCGTAAATAACATTGGATGCCGGCTCGCACTGCTCCCAAATCTCCATACGCGCACTTTTTGTTCGAATCTCTATTTTCAGATTCTCATGCTTTGTTGCAAAATCTGCCCATGCTGACGCATATCCTGTCAAAGAATCCATCGCCAGAAGATCCGCATCATAGGACACGCACAGATAGATTTCACTCTTTGCCAGCATCTCTTCGAGTTTTTCAAAATAATCTTCAAGATTGACAAATATGACCATATGCCCGGACGGATACATGCCTTTCAAATAACAATAACTGCAATCAAACATGCAGTTCATCATTGTCGAACAGTAATAGAAATGTTCATTTCCAAAATTCTGACAGGGTTTTGCCCCCTCGTAAATAAAATGATCTTCTTTCTTCGCAAGGATCAGATTCTGCGCCTGATGCTGCTGGACATATTGCTGTCCTCTCCGGCAAAACACATCTTTATAATGTCCAATGGAAATTACTTGTGCATTTGAAAAATGTGCCAGAATTTTCTGTGTTCTGGGATGTGAAAGAATCTGTTCCTCCACATATATATGGGAAAAAGCACTGTTATAACCATTTTGTGCGTAATTCATTGAGTATTCTGCTCCCTTCCCTTTTATCTTTGCACGGTAATTTTTCGCTGTCGTAAAACGGCGCAAGCAACGTGTTTACATCTATACCGGCAAGCTTCCAGTATCGCATCAGCTGGCGTACAGTAGCTTCCATTGTTTTTGAACAATGCATATCTTCTGCCAACTGTTTGACACGATCTTCAAAAGCTGTCTCCTGCATAGCCTGTTTCCACTCTTCCTCCTGAATATTCGTCTGTAATTTTTCATCCAGATACGCAGCAATTTCTTCTCCTGCCCGATTCATAATGTCGCTGAACCGCTTTTGAAACGCCTTCGGATCGTCAGCGTAAATATCTCCATGGTCTGTGACAACCTTTAGAAAAAGCATCTGATGTGGTCCATAATAAAATGCGGCACCCTGATAGAATGCAGCCGCTTCCATGTCATAAATACAATCGTCAGCCAAATTCTCCAGTTTTTCCTTTTCTACTGTACACAGACATCCTTCCATAAACGGATGCCGATATAGCATGTCCGGATAAAATGTACGTGCCGTCCGTTCTTCTACAATCTTATTGCACATAAATATGCTTCCCTCTGCACAATTCTTCGCTGCACAACTTCCATAATTCACAATAATATCTTCCCCTTTTGGCGGGTATAGGGTTGAAAGTTCTGCGATTGCTACTACCATATTGATTTTTCCGACTCCGGTAATTACTACCCGGATATCTTTTTTTTCATTGGAAAACAATTGAAAATGTGTTATATTGGAATCTTTTTTCAGTTCGTAATGTTGTATCAGATATTGCGCTTCTGCATAAAGCGCACAATAAATTGTGATCACCGTTTTTCCTCTTGCTTCTATCTTTTTCCGGTTTGCATAACCTTTCCCATCTATACAATATATGCTAATTTCCGTCGTTCTGCAAGGAAATATTTGAATAGAAAAGAGAGCGAGCCACCGCTTTCGCGATGGCTCGGATTTACACTAGGAGCAAAGTTTCCTTTGCGGAGATAATATTTATAGAAAACGGTTTTAACCGATTTTCCCGATTTTAAACAGCTGCGAGAGCTTTACCAAGCGCCTCACATGCAGCTAATGCATCAGCATCTGGTGCTTCCTGGCAGATAACGCCTTCGCCACCGCTGATTGTTGCACCAGCACCACTCATGCGCTCTTCCCAATCGCGCATCCACTGGCCATCGCCCCATCCGTAAGAACCGAACAGACCAATTGTCTTTCCTGAGCAGATACCTTCTACATCTGCAACAAATGGCTCCATCTCAGCTTCCTCTAAGACTTCAGCACCCATAGCAGGACATCCTAAAGCAAATGCCTTGCACTCTTTTAAAGCATCTAATGTAGCATCGCCAACATATACAACAGAAACATCTGCACCTGCATCACTTGCACCCTTGCCAACTGCCTCTGCCATTGCCTGCGTA
>URYB01000216.1 GCA_900552085.1 uncultured Lachnobacterium sp. | reverse complement strand
TCCTTTTTGCACTAAAAAAGCTGATGGTTTCTGCGATGTTTTCATCGTAGAAGTCATCAGCTCAATAAGCAGTTCTGGTATTCCCAAGGGAGAACTTCATTCCCTGTATGTTGTAATCATACGCTTTCGGGGTGGTTCTGTCAACTGCTGAGTGATTTTTATTGTTTAAAATCCACAATAACAACTTCATTTCCATGCTCTCTGATGATTTCGATCAGATCCTGCGTTTTCATCCACACCGTCGCTGTATTTTCATTCGGATGAACACCTATCAATCCTTCGTTTTCTGTAAGTTCTCTATCAAAGAATACCTTTACCTCTTTGTCCTGGTCATTCAATATTCCCAACGGTGTCACCGATCCAGCAATCAATCCGAGTTTCTCCAACAACTCCTGTTCCGAAGCAAAACTCAATGGACGTGTCTGATATTGTTTCCGGAACTCTTTCAAATTGACTCTCTTACTGCCTTTTACTGTAATCAGGTAATAATTTTTCTTCTTGTCATCCCGGATAAAAAGCGTTTTTGCATCTGCTTCTGGGTATGGAATTTCAATTTCCGCAACCTCTTCCATATTGTAGACTGCCTTGTGTTCAGTTACCTCGAACCAGATGTTTTTCTCCTGTAAAAATTGGTATACTTCCTGTTTGTTCATATCTTATCCTCAATTTGTAACTTGTAAATGTGTTTTGTTCATTTCCTCATCTGAAAGCAAAAAATATTTATATCGTACTTTCCCTTTCCGGTCAGGAACCGGATCATCCCATGTAACATCAATTTGATACCATTCGCCACCTACTTCCACACGATTCCATGCATGATTGATGCCACCTGTGTAATCCCCATTGGATGTTGCTTCTCCGGAGACTAACTTACACGGAATACTCAATTCGTCCATAAATGCTTTAAATGCTGCTGCATATCCCTCACATACAGCCTTTTTATTTGTCAACACTCCTCTTGGGCTATAAGAATCTTGTGGAATTGTATCATTTACATAATTTTCATAATCATATTCGCAATTAAGAACGATATAGTCATGTACCGCTTTTACTTTATCATAATCAGACATTTCTGGTGTAATAATATCCTCTATAATACAATCAATTTCATTCTTAACATCATTGTCAAGTAATGCAATATTATCAACTTCCCATATAGAACCCGCGTGCTCATAATTTGAACTGTCAGAATCCTTTTCTTTTGCCCATGTGGACATTGCGCCTAGAATGCATATTGCAAATATTAACATAAGAATATGTGATGATCTATTATTTTCCTTAAACTTGATTGTTTTTATAACATTTTCTCCTATCTTTGTCCATAATTTTTTCTTTATTATCTTAACATAAAAAAGCGATACCACATAGATATTTCATCTAATGATATCGCCTTTTCTGCTAATTAAATACTCTCCAGTTATACAGAAGAAACACACCCAGTATTCCTCCAAACATATAAATTACAGGTTCGCTTTTCTTCATTTCCACACATTTTGATCCCGCATTACGAAATACAAGCGAAAATACCTTCCAACAACAATATCCAACCAAAGCCCCCAGTGTATTCATCATTAAATCATCAATGTCTGTTGTCCTTATGTTGAATAACTGACAGATTTCTATTGTCAGTAACATCAGAAATCCCATCAAAACTACTTTTTTTGCATTTCTGAAATTTTTCCAGATAAGCGGCAATAAAAATCCAAGCGGCATAAACATAATAATATTTAAGACATATGTCATCGCACCTTCGGAAGAAAATGGAATCAGATTGATACTGTTATCCAGCTTTCCATAAGTGATCAAATCCCAAATTGATCCGATTCCTGCAGCTTCCTGCACTGCAAGATATCCATAAAACATATAAATATAAACCCAGATAATATGTCGTACCTTGTACCCTTTATCTGCTATCATTCTTCTATTCCAAACCAGCCATACTGTTCCCGGCAATAAAAAGCAAACCAATGAATATATATAATATTGCATCCTCATATCCCCCTGTTTGCTTTTTATCATATTGTTTTGCTCATTAAGATTCAATGGGGTAACGAATTAAGGTTTCATGAAGAACTATAAATGTTTGTATGTTCCTTTTTCCGAATCTATTGATTTAAAGCATATACCAGCTGTGATACCGAAAAATGCTTTGGATTCAAGTAATTAACTTTACTGTCAATCAGTTCAAAAGCTTCAAAATCAAATGGAATATTTTCATCAATATACTCAAAATATGGCTTCTTATTTACTTCTGCCTCATTTGCCAGATACCACTCTGCCGCTTCCTGCAAGCCCTCATCCAAAGGAATAGTTTTTCCATAAATCCGGTTCTGACGCTGCACATCCAGATAATATTCATAATCATGAAAACTAAAATAATTTCTCTGCTCGATATCCTCACAGACATTTACAAATTCAGGCTTTTTTCCAAGACATGCATAACATTTTGTCACCCATTCCCTGATGGAAACAGCCTCAACATTTCCAACATTTAAGATATGATCTGTTGGTTTTTTATCCATGATGACTTCCATCAGCCTGCACAAATCCCTGACATGAAAGAACTGCAGCTTCATGCCACCGTCTTTTGGCAGATAAAATTTACGGTCTGCTTTTGCGCAATCAAATACAAAGGCTTCCCTGTAAACATTATTCATTGGACCATACAAATACGGCGGACGGAGGATATATGCATCTGGAACTCTTTCCAACAGAGCATTTTCCGCCGCAATTTTATTCGTTCCATATGCGCCCCAGAATTTATTTTCCGCTTTTTCGCTGTCCTCAGAAAATGGCTGGGTTCCGTATTCCGGATACACCGCACTGGAACTGATCATGATATACTGATCAAACGAACCAAGCGCATTATAAAGATCTATGATATCAGCCGCATCATATGCAGTAATATCCGCCACCACATCAAAATGCATCGATTTTAATACAGCACCTAGATGATGCCGGTCTCCCTCGATCAGTTTCGCGCCTTTCACCTGCGGTCTGGAGTTTCGATTGAGAACATAAACTTCATAATTCTGCTTAACAAAATATTCCGCTGCATACCTGCTGACGAACGTGGTTCCACCTGTAATCAATATTTTTTTCATGCTATGATTCCTTTCCTTTTGCTTCTACTATAGTTACTATATGCTATGTTTCACCATAATCTTTTGACCAGACAGATTCCCATATAAATGGATTCGTCCGTATCTCCTTGAAATTCCATCCTCCTTATTTTCGTGCCAACCTCCCTGACAATCCTCCAATGCTTTGTAGTACAAATCTTTATTTTTAGCAATCTTGCTTTCAATAGAGACATACTTGCCAACAACATATCCACTTCTATATAGAAGTAAGGCTATAAGCAAACGGCTCATCCTACCATTTCCATCACTAAATGGATGTATGCATAAAAAATCATGTATAAAAATAGGAATAAGTAAGATGGTATCCAATTCTTGATTCTCAATCATTCGATTGTAATTTTTGCAAATAGCATCTATTGCGGATGGTGTTTCATATGGTGCAAGTGGGGTAAAAAGCACATACTCTTTTCCTGTCTGCCCTTATACTCATGAATTTGTGCAACAAGCCAGATTATCTCACTATCCCATGTCTTTTCTTTCAATAATGAATAATGAAATACCCTCATAAATATCTCCTAAATTTTATATATTTTTAGGAGATAATGCAATTTTTAGGATAAAAATCCTAGTTTACATAGTATTACTGATTTCAAAAGGTATATTCAAATAAACTATCAGATCTACAACCCAATTTTGACTTTCATGTTACACTTTTTCCTATTCCCCATCTTCATCAACATTATATCCCTTTGATTTTTCTACCTTCAACTGAAGACCTGCTGCAAGGCCAACAATCTCGCCATCGTGAAAACCAATATTATTATTTATACAATAATCAATTATAAGTATCATAAATCCCTGCAATTGTGATGGTTCCTGCTTGAAATTCAATACTTCCATCTCATCAAAGCCGAATTGTTTCATACCATCTGTCCATCCGGAAATTCCTTCTTCTTCCTTTCCGATACCAGACCATACAAGCACCGGCAATGGTAACTCATCTTCCTTTACTATCTCACACATCTTTACAACTTTCTCAGGTTCATAAACAATTCCATTGGCATAGATACCGATATTATTTTCCATTTTTGACAAGGTGGAAACAACCTTAGAATAGAACATAGCCCTATCTCTAATACTGTTGCCACCGGTAACCATGACGATTTCATGTGCTGTATGTGTTGCGGCTACACTTGCTCCATCCGGCCACATATAATTGTACTTCGCACATTCCACAGCTTCATCATCCGGGATTGCAAAATCCATATATCCAAATGTCAAATGCAATCCTGTATCTGTGCAATATAACCGGGCATCAACGCCTTCCGTTACTCCACCGTTTTCCGGTTGCGTATCATCATCACTTTTTATTTTTTCTCCCTCTCTTTTTGCTCTTCCTCATTTAAAGCAATACTCTTCCAATACTGCTTTAAATATGTAAGCATTTGAGTTGCCTGCTCGATGTCGTTTTTTTCATCATAGCGCTCCTGCTCACTGAAAATACCCGAATCACTGTGAATAGCCATAAGCCACGGTGAAAATAATCCCTTTTTAAATTTGAAGATCAGACAGTGACATCCTTCCTCATCCGTAAATTCCTTTACAAACTCCATTTTAAAAGGAGCTTTACCAAGCTCATTCGGATGTTTCAGCCAATCCGCAACCTCTCTCATTTCATTTTCATAGTTTGCCATAAATACTCTCCTCATCTTTCGTTTCCTTTTTATTCCACATAAATATATCTTAACACAAAAAGGTGACACCACATAGATATTTCATCTTATGGCATCACCTTTTCCATAACTTTATTTTCAAGCACAAAAAAAGCACCAACCCCGTGGCTCTCATGTCCACAAAACCGGTACTTTGTAGTGCGCGATCAGGGGTTCGAACCCTGGACACCCTGATTAAGAGTCAGGTGCTCTGCCAGCTGAG
>URYB01000215.1 GCA_900552085.1 uncultured Lachnobacterium sp. | reverse complement strand
GGTCTGAAAAATCACGGCCATGCGGGTAAATGGCGAGATATCCGTCTGCTCCGCGAGGTGCTTGGCTGTATCCAAAGGTGCCTCATAGCTTCGTTTGACCAATGCTTCGAGGATTGCTTCCTTGGAAGGAAAGTAGTAGTAAATGCTTCCTTTGCCGATTCCTGCGGTCTGTGCAATCTCGCTGACGGATATCGTAGAAAGTTCCTTTGTCACAAGAAGGGACTGCAATGCATCTAAAATTTTATCGTATTTCATCTGTTTTGGCATATTTTTTATCACCTGTCATATATGAGTATTCCTCTGTATCATAACACATCCCTCAAAAAAACGCGACGTAATATTATACAAAAAATCAGAAAATGTCCCCTTTTATTCTTACAGGATGAATAATTGACCGTTGGTCGAAAAAGTGCTAAGTTAAATATATAGCAATTCGACCGATAGTCGAAAAGGCGTGAAAAGGAGGAGAAAAATATGAAATATGCAGATATGTTTGCAAGGGTAAAGGGCATGTTCATGCAGGCAGATGTCAGTGATATCACAGAGCATCTGGCTTATCAGTTCAACATTACAGGAGAGGCGGAAGGTATCTTTTACGTGGAAGTAAAAGAAAGAAAGCTTTATGTAGAACCTTATGAATATTATGACCGGGATGCAATTTTTACCTGCTCGGCAGAGACATTGTTTGAATTGGCAGAGGGAAAGACGGATCCGATTTTGGCATTTACCACAGGAAAATTAAAAGTGGAAGGAAATATAGACAAGGCACTTCGCCTGAAGGAACTCATCGACAGTAAGAAAGCATAGGTGAAAATGATGTGGAAGATTGTGGCAGTGGCAGGCCTGGCCGGACTTGCATTGGCAGAGGCCGGGGGCTGTACATATTTTTATCGGAGAACCATGATACGCTATAACGCAAAGCGGGAACGTACGATGAAGATGTCCGGTGTCAACTGGGAACAGTACTATGAACAGATGGCGCCGAAGCGGGAGTGGATGATGCAGCAGCCACATGAGGATGTATGGATTCATTCCGATGACGGACTGCGGCTTCATGCCACGTATTTTAAGGGAGCAGAAGAAAAAAAGGCAGTCATCTGTTTTCATGGATACACAAGTGACGGATTATCGGATTACGGCAGTTTGTCCAATTACTATCTGAAACGGGGATTTCGTATGCTGCTTGTGGATGCCAGAGCTCACGGACAAAGCGAAGGGAAATACATTGGATTTGGAAACAAAGACCGTTATGATGCGCTAAGATGGATCTTGTGGATGATTCAAAAATTCGGGGAAGATGCAGAGATTCTGCTGCACGGTGATTCGATGGGAGGAGCCACGGTTCTGATGGCCAGCGGACTTGAGCTGCCAAAAGAAGTAAAGGCAATCGTCTCTGACTGCGCATTTACTTCGCCTAAGGCAGTGTTTACGCATGTACTGCATGATATGTATCATATACCGGCATTTCCTATGATTCCGATTGCGGACGCGGTCAACCGGAAAAAAGCAGGATATGGACTCGATGACTGTAATGCCGCACGGTTCTTGTGCGAGAGGCAGAGGGCGTCATCGAGGCTGAGATATTCCCGGATCAGGAATATGCCGTGAAAGCAGGCATAGAGGATGTGCCGTCGAAGCTGCAGGAAATCATCAACAGTTACAATAAAGATGTTCCGGCATACAAGCGTGTGTACCGCCTGAAAGTGCGGAAGGAAGAATTTCCAAAGACTGCGTCGCGGAAAATAAAAAGAGAAAATTAAAACATCAAAAACTCCCCTTTTTTTATTGCAATAGGATAGAAATGTTCTATTTTTGAACCGATAAATTCTATCATGCGTAAAACAGACTTGATACAATGTCGGAAATGCAATAAAAAAAAGAAAGGGGAGTTTTTTAAATTGAATTACACAAACACAGGCAACTTCCCGAAGACAAAACTACAGTGGCTTTGGGAAAATATGAAAGGAAGCCGGGGAATCTATATTGCGGGTATGCTTGGTACGATTGTTTATAACATACTGCAGCTGACCGTTCCGTATTATTCCGGCAAAATTGTAGATTTATTTTTGAGTGGCGCAGATGCCAGAGAAAATCTGCGCACGAACAGCGATCTGTTCTATCATCTGCTGATCTGTATGGTGGGATTTACCGTGTTGCGCGGTGTCATCGTCTATGTGGACTGCATGGTCTATGAGCATGTGTCACAGACCGTGCTTTACCGTGTGCGAAATTTTCTCTATGACAAGATTCAAAGGCAGGATATGACGTTTTACAGTACATACCGGACCGGCGATCTCATGACGCGCGTCACCGGTGATCTGGATGCTGTCCGGCATATGGTGGCGTGGGTCATCCGTATGGTGATTGAATCGTTCTCGCTTTTTGGAGCGGTCGCTATCTATTTTTTCTATATGAACTGGAAGATGGCACTTTGTCTTTTGATCATTTCACCGCTCGTATTTTTTATTATCTATCTGTTCAAAAACAAGGTAGCGCCAATGCATGCAAAACTGCGTGAAAAGCTGGCACAGATGAATACATACGCGCAGGAGAACATTTCCGGAAACCGTGTGGTGAAGGCTTTTGCCAGAGAGGATTACGAAATTAAAAAATTCGATCAGGCAAACCGTGATTACGCAGATACGAACAAGGCGACTGGTATGGTCTGGCTGAAATTTTTCCCGTATGTGGAAGGAATCGCAGATCTGCTGCCGGTTGTAATGCTTGCAGTGGGTGGTGTCTTTTTGATCCGCGGCGAGATGAGCATGGGCGATTATGTGGCATTCTCCGGTCTGATCTGGGCAATCGCGAACCCGATGCGCCAGATGGGTAACATCATGAATGAGTTCCAGCGTTTTTCCGCGGCATCGCAGAAAGTCATGGAGATTTATTATTCACAGGCGAAGATTAAGGATGCAGAAGATGCGGTTGCACATCCGGAGCGCTTTGATGGAAAAATCGAGTTCCGCGATGTATCGTTCCAGTATGAGGACGGCGATCTGCCGGTATTGCATGATATTTCCTTTACCGTGCAGCCGAATGAGACAATTGCGATCATGGGAGAGACCGGATGCGGAAAGACATCTCTGATCAATCTGATTCCGCGTTTTTATGAGCCGACGAAAGGGGAAGTACTCATTGACGATATCCCAATCGAGACATTAAAACTTGCGGACTTAAGAAAACAGATTGGTCTGGCAACACAGGATGTTCTGTTATATTCCGATACGATCGAGGGAAATATTGCGTATGGAGACAGCAGTATTGATCAGAAGGAAGTAGAAAAATTTGCAAAATATTCGGCCGCTTCGGATTTTATTTCCAAGATGCCGGAGGGATACGACACCGTTGTCGGAGAGCGCGGTGTGGGACTTTCCGGTGGACAGAAACAGCGTATTTCGTTGGCGCGCGCTTTGGCGGTTAAACCGTCGATCCTGGTATTGGATGATACGACTTCCGCGGTCGATATGGAGACCGAAAAACAGATTCAGGAATCCTTAAAACATCTGGATTTTCCTTGCACAAAAGTTATTATCGCACAGCGCATTTCCACAACAAAGGCAGCAGACAAAATTCTGGTGCTGCAGGATGGACGTATCACCGAGGCGGGAAGCCACGAGGAGCTTCTTGCAAAGAAGGGCTACTATTATGAGCTGGTGCGTCTGCAGACCGGAATCGATGATGCGGTCGTGGAAAACAGCACAGATTTTGCATGTGCGGATGTTCAATAGGAGGTGATCATATGGCAAAGAATACATATAAACAGGATGAAGTATTAGAGGAACCATTTGACATTCGTCATCTGCTTCGGGCTTCTTCCTATATCAAAAAATATATCAAACCGATGCTGCTTGCAATTGTGCTGAGTGGAATTGGAGGAGCATTCGGATATGTGGCACCAATGATCATTCAGAAAGCATTGGACATCGCGGTACCGGATAAAAATATGCAGCTTTTGTTCGCGCTTGTGGGGGCATTGGTCGGCATTTATGCAGTGAGCGTGCTTTTTACAACGATCCGGAGCAAAATTATGGTGGACGTCAGCCAGGAGATCATCTATGACATTCGCAAAGATCTCTTTGAACATTTGCAGGAACTTCCGTTCCAGTATTACGATGACCGTCCACACGGCAAGATTCTGATACGTGTCGTAAACTATGTGAATTCTGTTTCTGATATGTTATCGAATGGGCTGATCAATATTGTACTGGAATGTTTCAATCTGCTTTTTATCGTCATTTTCATGTTTCTTGTCGATGTGCAGATGGCGCTCGTGGTATTGTGCGGTGTGCCTGTGCTCGCGGTGTTCATGTTCTGGATCAAAAATAAACAGCGCAAAGCATGGCAGGCGGTATCGAATAAGAATTCGAATTTGAACGCGTATCTGCAGGAGAATATTGTGGGTGCGAGAATTACACAGATTTTTGCAAGAGAAGATGAAAACGCAGAGATTTTTAACGATTTATCGAAAGACTGCAGACATACATGGAACACGGCAGTGCGTTACTCGAACCTCGTGTGGCCGGGCATTGATTCCATTTCCGTATTTGTGCGGGCGGCGATTTTCCTCTTTGGACTTGTCATATTCGGACAGGGAAACAAATCGCTTGGAACGATCGTGGCAATCTCAAGCTATGCTTCCTATTTCTGGCAGCCGATCATGAACCTTGGAAATATCTTCAACAACTTTATCAATAACATTGCTTATCTGGAGCGTATTTTCGAGACCATCGATGAACCGGTTACCGTAAAAGACGCAGAGAACGCAAAAGAAATGCCGAAGATTCAGGGAAAAGTAACATTTGATCACGTAAAGTTTGCTTACGATGAGACAAAGACCATTTTAAAGGATGTGTCCTTTACTGTACAGCCGGGTGAGAGCGTGGCACTGGTAGGACCGACGGGAGCTGGAAAAAGCACCATCGTCAATCTGATTTCCCGTTTCTACAACGTAAACGGTGGCAGAGTACTGATCGATGATCAGGACATCGCCGAAGTGACCATTCATTCCCTGCGCCGGCAGATGGGAATTATGATG
>URYB01000214.1 GCA_900552085.1 uncultured Lachnobacterium sp. | reverse complement strand
AAACTAATAAATCTGTAATACCTGTAATTAGAGTGTTTTTGTATGCCATGCAATAAAGTCCTCCATAAATTATTAATAGTATAGCATAAAATATACGAACAGTAAATATTACGGAGTACAAAATATTGATTGACAAGATAAAGCGTCTATGATACGCTACAAATACAATGATACATGTATGGTTGTTTGGTTAAGTTATTGTTTACGAAAGAGAGGTAAATGTAATAATGATGAACAAAAAATTTGCAACAAGAGATGGTATATTAGTTTTATGAAAAATGGGAGGAGGTAAATCATGTTCAGATCACAATGGAAATTAATTACAAAAAAGAAATCTGTACAAGTTGCGTTTGTAATCAGTATAGTATATGCACTGGTCAGCTTCTTTATGGTGAGAGGTGAATTGTCAAACGGATTCTCCGGTTTTTGGAGTTATTGTGGAATGGGATTTAACGCACAATGGGATGTATATAGCATTATTATATGTTTTCTTGTGGCAATTCCGGCAATGTCTTTTCAGGATGATGTTTTAAATCAGACGGTTGCAACTGTTTGGATAAGATCTAGCAGAAAAGAGTATTTGAAAGCAAAAATAGGTGTTGTGTTTCTGGCAGATTTTTTACTCGTATTGATTCCATGTCTGGTGAATTTTTTATTGTGTCTGTTTTACAATGGATACTATGGACTGATTCCTTCTCCGTTTGGACATACACTTAGTACAATTAAATTTAATCTCCTGAATGTTTCTCCAACGGACTGGTTCGTGGGAACTTATGTGCCATTTCCTTTTTTGTTTGAACATTGTCCAATTCTATATGTTTTGTTGTATATGATTTTTATGGCAGCGTTTGTTGGATTCCTTGGAGTGGTGCTGCTTGCAATTTCGTTTTGGATCAGACGATTCAAAATAGTGCTGTTTATACCTGTATTTATTGCAACCAAAATAGGAACCATGTTGGATGGGTGGTCCTATAATACTAATTATATGCGATACAATCATCGTTATGTAAATTTTGATATGTGGGATTATGTGGCTCCCGCATCGTATTATGGATTAAATTATCTGGCCTTTTTCGGTATTATATTATTACTTTGTGGATTTATTTACATATCATATCGTATGCTTTGCGGAAAGGAATATGTAGATGTATAAACAAATTGGAAAGAATCTGTGTAAGATGATGGTGGCATTTCCAATTGCAATATACTGGGTTCTGCCACATCTTTTTACAGAAAAAACAGACACGGATGTTACAGGTTTACTAATTGGCAGGATATGGGGAATGACTGCGGGAGATGGAAATAATAATATTTTAGAAACTGTAGGGATGTTGTCGTATTTGCTTATTTTTCACTTGCTATTTGGAAATTCAATCAGTGAGCATTTTTCCTACATGGCGTCGTATCGGTTCTCCCGGATTTTTCAGCGGCCAAAATGGTTCCTGAAAAAAAGTGTTGAATTATTTGCATATGTTGTAGGGTATGCAGGCATTTATGTGGGTGGTAATCTTTGGGGATGTAATTATACCAGTAGCGGAAAAATCAATGTGTTCACATGGAACGTATTTTTTATGATGTTTGCAACCTGTGTAAATTTGTTATTGTTGAAAACAATTTTAATCAACCTTGGAACAATTTTCTATAAAACAGCAACTGCGTTTGGCGTATGCTGGATAGGAATTGTTCTTTTGAAACTGTTGGATATGGTGCAGGGAAATTCACAGTGGATGGGGTTGATTAATCCAATGTCTTACGAAAAGATGATCCAATGGCCGGTAGAAATGATTGTAGCAAAAATAGTGGGATTGTTTTTGTTTACCGTGCTGATCGTGGTGATTGGGGCAGTATTGTTAAAGGATTATGAGGTATACGAATGGAAAATGTAAAATTGAAAGTGGAGAATGTGAGCAAGAAACTGAATAAAGAAATGATATTAAGTCATATTAATCTGGAACTTTCGGAGGGAAGTATTACAGGTATTACAGGGGAGAATGGATCGGGAAAAAGCATGCTCTTTCGTGTGTTGGCGGGACTTGTAACGACTACAGAAGGAAAGATATTATATAACGGAAGAAAATTTGAAAAGGCAAAGCCGTCAATTGGTCTTGTGATGGATGATGTGTCGATGTATCCGGGACTTACGGGAAGAGAAAATCTTCAAACGTTGGCTGCAATCCGAAAAGTAGCAACAAAAGAAGACATTGATCATGCATTGGAACGTGTCGGACTGAATCCAAAGGACAAGCGGGTATTTCGAAAATATTCACTTGGTATGAAACATCGTCTGGTTCTTGCACAGGCTATTATGGAAAAGCCACAGTTTTTGTTTTTGGACGAACCGACAAATGCCATCGATGAGGCTGGGGTTCGTTTGTTTTATAAGATTGTAAAAGAGGAAGCACAAAGAGGAGCCGTTGTTCTGATTTCCAGTCACATCAATTCTGATATTCGGGAGCTGACAGGGGAAATTTATAAGATGGAACATGGGGTGCTGGAACATTTATAAAAAGAGTTGAAGAGTAGTTGAAAAAAATCGATAATCAAGAGCGAAAGTGTGCGGCAAACGCACACTTTTTTTATTGAGAATAAAAATGATTGCAATATACCCATAAGGGGTATATAATGCAAATGAAAAGATACCCATAGGGGGTATAAAGAAAAGCGAAAGGAGGCATATTCTGGATGGAAAACGAACATACTTGTGAATGCTGCAGAAAGAAAATGCGTTCCGAGAAAGAACAGAAGGATCTGATCAATCGCCTAAGCCGTATTGAAGGACAGATTCGTGGAATCAAAGGCATGGTTGAAAAAGACTGTTACTGTCCGGATATCATTACGCAGGTAGCAGCCGCGAATGCGGCACTGAACAGTTTTAATAAAGTATTGCTGGCAAGTCATATTCGTACCTGCGTCGCAGAAGGAATCCGTAACGGAGAAGACGAAAAAGTGGATGAGCTGGTCACAATGCTGCAGAAATTGATGAAGTAGGGACGAAAAATATGAGGAGGCAACTATGAAACAATATAACGTTACAGGCATGAGCTGTGCCGCCTGTTCCGCCCGTGTTGAGAAAGCCGTTTCCAAAGTGCCGGGCGTTACATCCTGTTCGGTGAGTCTGCTGACAAATTCGATGGGCGTGGAAGGTACTGCCAGCGAACAGGAAATTGTGGCAGCGGTGGAAGCTGCGGGGTATGGAGCGTCACCAAAACTGAAAGCGAGTGCATTCGCAGATACCAAAGGGCAATCAGCAGGGATGTACCAGGAGGCAGAGGAAGCGCTGAAAGATCACGAGACGCCAAAACTTCGGAAACGTTTGATTGCATCGGTGGTATTCTTACTCGTACTTATGTATTTTTCAATGGGACATATGATGTGGAACTGGCCACTCGCGTCTGTTATGGCGAATAATCATGTGGCAATGGGACTTTTGCAGATGCTGTTGACCATTGTGATCATGGTGATCAACCAGAGGTTTTTCATCAGTGGTTTCCAACGTCTCGTGAACGGTTCGCCAAATATGGATACGCTTGTAGCACTGGGCGCGGGCGCATCGTTTGGATATAGTACTTATGCGCTTTTTGCCATGACAGATGCACAGATGCGTGGTGATATGGATGCAGTAATGGGCTATATGCATGAGTTTTATTTTGAATCTGCGGCAATGATTCTGACATTGATTACGGTAGGAAAAATGTTAGAAGCACATTCAAAGGGAAAGACAACCGATGCATTAAAAAGCCTGATGAGGCTTGCACCAAAGACCGCGACGGTTGAGCGTGATGGTGTGGAAACCGTGGTAGGAATTGAGCAAGTACAACAAGATGACATATTTGTCGTGCGTCCGGGAGAAAATATTCCGGTAGACGGTGTGGTGATTGACGGAAACAGCGCGGTAAATGAAGCAGCCCTTACAGGAGAAAGTATTCCGGTGGATAAAGCGGAAGGCGATACAGTCAGCGCAGCTACAACCAACCAGTCGGGCTTTTTACGCTGTCGTGCGACACGCGTAGGCGAGGATACGACACTTTCCCAGATTATCCAGATGGTTTCCGATGCAGCAGCGACCAAAGCACCGATTGCAAAGATCGCAGACAAAGTTTCCGGCATTTTTGTACCGGCGGTTATTACCATTGCGGTGATCACTATTATTGTATGGCTTCTTGCAGGACAGACCGTCGGATTTGCACTGGCAAGGGGAATTTCGGTACTGGTGATCAGTTGTCCTTGTGCGCTTGGACTGGCAACCCCTGTGGCAATCATGGTCGGCAATGGCATGGGCGCAAAGAACGGTATTCTATTTAAGAATGCAGTCGCTTTGGAAAATGCGGGAAGAACCCGGATTGTCGCATTGGACAAGACCGGAACTATCACAAACGGGGAACCGAAAGTGACCGATATTGTCCCCGCAGATGGTGTGGATGAACAGGAACTTTTATGTTTTGCAGCCGGACTTGAGGCAAAAAGCGAGCATCCGCTTGCACGCGCAATTATGGCAGAGATAGAAAAGCAGCAGATCACATATAAGGAAGCGGAGAATTTTGAGGCTTTGCCGGGAAATGGACTGGCAGCAACGGTGGATGGATGCAGGATGCTCGGCGGAAGTGTGAAATACATCAGTGAGCAGATCACGGTAGAAAAAGATATTTTGAAACAGACAGAAACTTTTGCGGAGGAAGGAAAGACACCGCTTTTTTTTGCAAGAGACGGGGCACTGCTCGGTATGATCGCAGTGGCAGATACCATGAAGGAAGACAGCCCGAAGGCAATCGCGCAGCTTCGCAATATGGGAATCCGTGTGGTTATGCTTACCGGGGACAACGAGAAGACAGCTCATGCGATTGGTGCACAGGCAGGTGTGGATGAAGTGATCGCCGGCGTATTGCCGGATGGAAAGGAAAACGTGATCCGCAGACTGAAATCGCAGGGTAAAGTGGCAATGGTCGGAGATGGAATCAATGATGCACCGGCATTGACGAGAGCTGATACCGGAATCGCCAGTCAGATCCTGCGTGCCGGAAAACGCATCCTCGCGTTTCATGTTTC
>URYB01000213.1 GCA_900552085.1 uncultured Lachnobacterium sp. | reverse complement strand
TCCAAAGGTCCGGGAAGAAGTCAAGCAGATGATGCACTGGTGGATGAAAAAGGGCGTGGACGGTTTTCGGCTGGATGTCATTAACCTGATCGGAAAAGACCAGCAGTTTCCGGACGGAAGAGTGGAAGCAGGAGAAATCTATGGGGATATGGTTCCGTTTACCCACAATATGCCGCAGGCGCATCAGTATATAAAAGAGCTGAACCGTGATGTTTTTTCACGGTATCCGATGATCACCGTCGGAGAAACGCTTGCGACGACAGTGGAAGATGGAAAGAAATATTCCGGTTTTCAGGAACAGGAACTGAATATGATTTTTACCTTTGAACATATGTATGTAGATAATGGTCCGAATTCCAAATGGTCGGATGAAAAGTTTCAATTGACCAAACTAAAGTCCATCATGAACCGTTGGCAGCTGGGGCTTCAGGGAAATGCGTGGAACAGTCTGTATTGGAATAATCATGATCAGCCGAGAGTGGTATCAAGGTTTGGAAATGATAAGGATTATTGGAAAGAATCTGCAAAAATGCTTGGAACATGTCTGCATATGATGCAGGGAACCCCGTACATTTATCAGGGCGAAGAAATTGGCATGACAAATATTTACCTTGATTCCATCGATGAATACGAGGATATTGAAACGCTTACCGCTTATCATCAGCGAACCCAAAAGATGGGAGAAGATCCGGATTATATGTTCTCATGTATTCAGAAAAAAAGTCGGGATAACGCAAGGACGGCGATGCAGTGGGATAGCAGTGAATATGCCGGTTTTGGGGAAAATGGCTGCTGGTTTAAGGTGAACCCGAATTATAAAGAAATCAATGCAGCAAGCCAGGTGAAGGATCCGGATTCTATCTACAGTTATTATAAAAGGCTGATCCAGTTAAGAAAACAATATCCGATCATTGTATATGGCGATTTTACTCCGTTGTTTGAAGAAAGCGAAGAAAATTATTGCTATATAAGAACTTTATCCGATGAAAAACTTCTTGTGTTATGCAGTTTTGCAGAAAAGGAGCAGGTGATTTCGCTGCCGGAAGAATTCTGTAACCGGACAGCAAAGCTGTTGATCGGTAATTATCATTTACAGAGTCGTCTGGTAAGCGATATAAAAACAGAACAAGCAATCAGACTGGCACCTTATGAAGCGAAAGTTATTTATTTTAACTAATAAAATTTTAAGGAGGAAGAAAGAATGAAAAGAAAATTAGTGAGTGCGATTTTATGTGGGGCAATGGTTTTGGCCATGATGACCGGATGTGGCAGCAGTGGGGACGCAAAAGGCGATAAGATTACCATTAATCTTTATCAGAACAAATCAGAGATGGCAGATCAGTTACAGGCTGCAGCAGAAAAATATTCGGAAGAAAACCCAAATGTTAAGATTAACGTTGAAAGCATTCAGGGAAATGACTACAACACCAATCTGAAGGCGAAGCTGATGAGTGATGATTCCGTAGATATCTATGCATTGGGTAATAATATTGCGAGCATGACGGATTATGTCGAGGATTTGAGCGATCAGGACTGGGTATCCCATGCAGTAGAGGGCAGTCTGGATGCCGTCACACTGGATGGAAAGGTATACGGAATTCCGGTCAGTGTGGAAGGCTACGGTCTGGTATACAACAAAGAGATATTTAAGGATGCCGGAATTGATGCCTCTACATTGACGAGCTACGATGCTATTGATGCGGCTTTTGCAAATCTTCAGGAGCAGATTGATTCCGGAAAATTAAAGGATAAATATCCTCAGCTTGAAGCAGTGGAAGAGTATGCGGCAAAGGAGACATGGATTCCTGGACTTCATACATTAAATGCACCATTGGCCTGTGAGTACAAGAATGCAAATGAGTTGGAAGCATCCGATGATCTGGGATTAAAGTATGCAGATTCCTTAAAGGCATTACTTGATCTTGAAACCAAATATACGACTTCCAAGGATGATCTGTCGAAGCTGAATGCGGTTGATTATTCTACAGAAATCGGTGGCGGACTTGCCATTGAGCGTGTGGCTGTCGTACAGCAGGGAAACTGGATCGGACCGGAACTTAAGGGAATTGACGAAACTATTGCAAACAAGATGGGAATACTTCCGCTTCCAATCAAAGGAGTAAAAGAAGATTGTATTCCGGTTGGTATCTCCATTAAATGGTGTATCAACAGTCAGTCCGATGAGAAGGTAAAAGAAGCCTCCAAACAATTTATCAACTGGTTATTCCAGTCTGATGAGGGAAAAAAGATTGTTGTTGATGACTTTGGATGCGTACCGGCATTTGACAATTACGATGATGTAGAGATTTCAGATCCGCTTTCCAAAGAAGTAAAGAGATATATTGATGAAGGAAAGACCACTCCTTGGGTAATGGATGGTTTCCCTTCCGGATTTGAGGCAAAGTCAGCAGCTGACTTCCAGGGATATTTCAGTGGAGAGTACACATTTGACGAGATGGTTGAGCATCTGAAAGCAGATTTCAAGGATTTAAAGAAATAAAAACAAAAGTAAAAACAGGAAAGGCGGGCATTCACGTTTTTGGTGAATGCCCGATGGTATCAACATGGAAAAATACAGACCTAAAATTCATTTTTCGGCAGAAGATTTTGTGATCAATGACCCGAATGGACTGGTATATTATGAGGGAGAATATCATCTTTTTCACCAATACAATATCAATGAACAGATTTACTGGGGACATGCAGTAAGCACAGACCTTGTGCATTGGAAGAGACTGCCAAAGGCAATCGAGCCGGATGAGATCGGACAAATATGGTCCGGAAGTGCCGTTGTGGACGAAGAGAATCAGAGAATGGCAGCATTTTTTACTTACTGTGAGCATACGACCGAAAGACAGAGCCAGGGGGTTGCTTTCAGTTATGATAAGGGTCGAACTTGGAAAAAATATGAGAAAAATCCGATTTTAACAGATGACCGGCCGGATTTTCGTGACCCGAAAGTGTTTCGATATGAAGACAAGTGGGTGATGGTTGTCACCGGTGGAGATTGTGTAATTTTGTATGAGTCACAGGATTTAATTCACTGGGAAAAAATGTCTTCCTTTGGAGGAACAGCAGACGATCATTCCGGCGTATGGGAGTGTCCCGATCTCTTCCCGATGACAATCGGGGAAACTGGGAAAAACAAATGGGTTCTGACGGTAAGCGTGAGTGATGGATCACCGGCAGGTGGAACAGGAATGAAGTATTTTGTCGGAGAATTTGATGGAAGAAGCTTCGAAACCGTTGAGGATCAAAAAGACGGAACGTGGGTGGATTACGGAAAAGATTTCTATGCGGGAGTGACATGGAACCATGTGCCGGATCAGAGAAGACTAATGATCGCATGGGCGGATAACTGGCAATATCGTGATTACATGCCAACGAGTCCGTTTAAGGGGCAGATGTCCTGTGTTCGTGAATTGAAATTAAAAAAGAAAGGTACCAGGTATCTTTTGGTACAACAGCCAGTGGAAGAGATGCAAAGTCTCCGAAAAAATGAACGCGAAATGAGAAATATTAAGATGGGTGCAGGGGAAGAATGGACCATCTGCAATCAGGCGGATGTGCTGGAGCTGCTGATTTCTTACCCGACAGAGAAGATTCATGCACCTGCGTTTGGAATCAGAATTTCGACAGGCATGGGAAAACAATTCGAGATTACATTTTGTAAAAATGAACGTATCTGCTATGTGGATCGAATGAATGCAGGCGTGAACGGACATGAAAAGTTCCCGGGAAAATATAAGGCAGCAGTGGATTTTGATGAGGAATATCTAAATGTCAGATTGCTGCTGGATGTCTCGCAGAGTGAGCTGTTTATTAATGATGGGGAAGTGGTTATGACCAATCTGCTCTTTCCGGAAGAACTCTATCAGGTAAAGTTGTTCACATTAGATGGGGATCTTGAAATTGCAAAAAGTTATATCTACGAAATGGATGAAAATGTGGTATGCTAGATAGAGATATAAACTAGATCGACCAGAGTTTTGTAAACACTAAAGTGATCGATTAGGAGTTTCGCAATCGCTTATAAAGTGATTGATGATGAAAAGGAGAAAACGAGCATGTTAATTGGAGGAATTGAAGCAGGCGGCACGAAGATGGTCTGCGCAATCGGAGAAACAGATGGATCGCTGGAGGCGGAAGTAAAGATTGTGGATCGCATCTCTGTTCCAACAAAAAGTCCGGAAGAAACACTGCCGGAAATGATTCAGTATTTTCAGAAGTGGGATATTAAGACATTGGGAATCGGTTGTTTTGGACCGGTTGACTTAAACCGCAATTCCGCAACCTATGGCTGCATCACAAAGACACCAAAGCCGGGATGGGCATATTGTGACATCGTAGGAGCATTTAAAAATGCCTTGCAGATTCCGGTTGGCTTTGATACGGATGTAAATGGGGCGATCCTCGGAGAAGTAGTCTGGGGAGCTGCAAAAGGCTGCGAATCGGCGATTTATATTACCGTGGGAACCGGAATCGGTGTCGGGGTGTACTGCAATGGAAAGCTGGTGCATGGATTGGTGCATCCGGAAGGCGGTCATATCCTTTTGGAACGCCATCCCGGGGATTATTTTAAGGGAAACTGTCCGTTTCACGCCAATTGCGCAGAAGGACTCGCTGCCGGTCCTGCCATAGAAAAACGCTGGGGAAAACCTGCGATCGAACTGGCCGACAAGCCGGAAGTATGGGAGATGGAGGCGTTTTATCTCGCACAGGCAATCTCCAATTATGTGTTATGCTATTCTCCACAGAAAATCGTATTATGGGGCGGAGTGATGCATCAGAAGCGGTTGTTTGCGATGGTGCGAGAGAAAGTGAAAGAATTATTAAATGGCTACGTTGATCATGAAATGTTGGACGCGAAGATTGATCAGTATATTGTGGCACCGGCGCTTGGCGAAAATCCGGGTATCTTAGGTGCGATGTGTTTGGGAATGCTGGAACAATAACTACATAATAGGATTTTAGGGTCTTCTATGATAAAATATTAAATCATAGGAGACCTTATTTTGTTGCAAGACAAAAGAAACTAGCAGATGAAGGACATGATACTCT
>URYB01000212.1 GCA_900552085.1 uncultured Lachnobacterium sp. | reverse complement strand
TGAGGAAGAACTTCCGGCACGTAAAGAAGAAGTACATCATGCAAAAGAAGAGGGAATCATCTTTGATCTCCTTCAGAACCCGACAGAAATTCTCGTAGATGAGAATGGATGGGTAAAGGGAATCCGCATTATCAAGATGGAACTTGGTGAGCCGGATGCTTCCGGAAGAAGAAGCCCGATCGAGATTCCGGGATCTGAGTATGATATGGAATGTGATACTGTGATCATGTCACTTGGTACATCACCAAACCCATTGATTTCTTCTACAACTGCTGGTCTTGATATCAATAAGCGTAAATGTATCGTTGCTTCTGAGGAGAACGGTGCAACAAGTAAGGCTGCAGTATTCGCAGGTGGAGATGCAGTAACAGGTGCTGCAACAGTTATCCTTGCAATGGGAGCTGGTAAGGCTGCTGCAAAGGGTATTGATGAGTATCTTTCAGCAAAATAAATTCGGGGTTGTCGTGATCAGATAGAAATTTGAATCCGGTATCTGTGTATTGGAAGTAACATATCTGATGCACATCAAAAATTTGCCTCATAGTAATTAGAAAATAATTGACGCGCGGTGTTAGTTTACGAGTATATGTAAATCTTCGCCGCGCGTGATTTGTTTTATGCAGATTTGGTTGCTTTGGAATATTGGATTGTTATATGATGTATGTAATACTGAAAGACTGATTTGTAAATGTTATTTTGAAGCTTATGTGTTATTACCATATCCAGATTTTGCGGGATGAATGGATTGCCTGTTTCCGGACGAAAATATGCTTTTGGTATTTGATTGGGATTCTTTATACTTGGCAGTCTGCAATGTGCCGCAAAGCACACATGTTAACTTTTGATGAAAAGAAGATTGCAGTTGCTGTCATATCCCGGATGAGATCATGAACAAATATAGGATGAAGTAGAATACAGATACGGGAGATGATTCAGTGAATATTCAAATTTTTGGAACGAAGAAATGTAACGATACAAAGAAAGCAGAGCGCTTTTTCAAGGAACGCGGCATCAAGTATCAGTTTATTGATATGAAAGATAAAGGGATGAGTAAGGGCGAATTTAATTCCGTTGCGCAGGTGAATGGTGGTCTTGAAAACATGATCAACTGGGACGGCAAGGACAAGGATCTGCTTGCACTGCTCAAGTATATTGCGGACGAAGACAAACTGGAAAAAGTGCTTGAAAATCCGCAGGTAATTAAGACTCCGGTGGTTCGAAACGGAAAGCAGTCGACGCTTGGTTATCAGCCGGATGTGTGGAAAAAGTGGGAGTGATGCGAATGAAGCAAAAGAAGAAATTATGGTTGTCCGCGGCAGAAAATAGGGAATGTCCAACGGTTCGCGGTCTGTGGGAAAGACAAAAATGCTTTGAATTGCTATCATAATCCCGGAGGTGACACAGATGGATTTGATTAAGATTGGAAATTTTATAGCGGAACTCAGAAAAAAACAAAAACTTACGCAGGAACAGCTTGGCGAAAAGCTGGGAGTGACCAACAAGACCGTATCCAGATGGGAGACCGGCACCTATCTGCCACCGGCGGAGGCACTTCTTGCGATGAGTGAGTTGTTTGGTGTAAGTATCAATGAACTGTTAAGTGGAAAGCGGCTTTCGGAAGCGGAATACAAAGCGGCTGCGGAAGAAAACTTAAAGCAGACGGTTCGGACAAGCAGTTTTACGTTAAAGGACAGGATTGATTTCTATAAAAGTAAATGGCTCAAAGAACATCGTACAATCATGATACTGATCGGCATCGGTATCGTAGGCGTTTTACTTGTCGGAATCATACTGAAAAAAGCATGGCTCATTGGGGCTACTTTCATACTGTTACTTTTGGCACATGCATGGAGAAACAATGCAATGATGGCATATGTGGAAGACAATGCATTTGACGGAAGCGGACAATAGGTAGATTTTGATCGCAAATCATTAAATTATAAAAGTTTTGGAAAGAATTTGTAAAAAGAGCGAATTTTGATTAAAAAGAGGGTATAATAACAGAAAATACATAGGAAGTGTGAAGAGATATGGAAAATCGTACAGAGAAGGAAATGGAGCCAAGAATGCCTCTTACACGCGTGCAGGCAGATTCGGGGATCGGTCTTTCTGCGGCGCAGGTGCAGGAACGCTTTGCGGCTCATGCAGACAATTATAAAGTGGAATCGTCCACGATGTCGGTATCGGACATTGTGAAGTCGAATGTGTTTACCTATTTTAACCTCGTGTTTTTAATCATTACGATACTGTTGTCGATCGTCGGTGCATGGTCCGATATGATGTTTTTACCGATCATCATTGCGAATACCTGCATCGGTATCATACAGGAGGTTCATTCCAAGAAAGTACTCGACCGGCTGTCCATTTTAAATGCACCACATTGTACGGTAGTGCGGGATGGTCAGGAACATGAAGTTGAGGCGCACAAACTGGTACTTGATGATGTGGTCGTTCTGCAGGCAGGAAGCCAGATTCCGGCAGATGCGACTGTGCTTGATGGAGAACTTCAGGTAAACGAATCGCTGATTACCGGTGAATCGGATGAGATTGCCAAACATGCTGGAGATGAACTTTTGTCTGGAAGTTTTGTGGTGTCCGGAAAAGCGCATGCAAGGCTGGAAAAAGTAGGTAAGGATTCTTATATATCCAAACTGACTTTGCAGGCAACACAGAGTAAAAAAGGCGAACAGTCGGAGATGATCCGTTCTCTGAACTATTTGATTATGGTAATGGGAATCATCATTATCCCGATTGGTATCGCATTATTTGTGCAATCCTATATTTTTAATGAGGGAACATTAAAAGAGAGCATTACCGGAATGGTAGCTGCAATCATTGGTATGATTCCAGAGGGATTGTATTTACTTTCGAGTGTTGCGATGGCGGTGTCTTCGGTACGTCTGGCACAGAAAAAAGTTTTGATCCATGATATGAAATGCATTGAGACACTGGCACGTGTCAATGTATTGTGTGTAGATAAAACGGGAACAATCACCGAGCCTGGTATGCATGTGTATGAGACAAAGATTTTAGATGGTTTAGATGAGGCGCAGACCGTTGCCACGATCGCAGATGTGGTTGCAGCGCAGGAAAAAGACAATGCGACGATGGAGGCATTGCAGGAGCATTTCACGAAGGGAAGCGGACATAAGGCAAAAGAAGTTTTTTCATTTTCATCGGAGACAAAGTTTTCCGGAGCAACAATGGATGACGGAAAAGCCTATGTCATTGGTGCACCGGAGTTTGTATTGCGCAGCCAGTTTGAGGAATATCAGGAACAGATCGCAGAATACAGCAGCAAGGGCTATCGTGTGCTAGTTTTTGGAGAATATGAAGGTACATTGTCAAGAAAGCCGTTGACGGAGCCGGTGGTTCCGATGGGGCTTGTTATGCTTGCAAATCCGATCCGAAAAGGTGCAAAAGATACGTTCCGCTATTTCGCTGAAAATGACGTGGATATCAAAGTGATTTCCGGAGATAATCCACTTACCGTATCCGTGATCGCAACAGAAGCGGGCATTGAAGGGGCGGAACGTTATGTGGATGCTTCCGTTTTGAAGTCAAAGAGTGATTATGATGAGGCAGTCGAAAAGTATACCGTGTTTGGCAGAGTGACACCAAATCAGAAACGGATGCTGGTGCAGGCTTTGAAGGAACACAAGAAGACTGTCGCAATGACGGGAGATGGTGTCAATGATGTATTGGCACTGAAAGATGCGGACTGCAGTGTTGCGATGGCATCAGGCAGTGATGCAGCTTCGAATGTAGCACAACTGGTGCTTTTGGATTCGGATTTTACGCGCATGCCATCCGTTGTGGCAGAGGGGCGACGCGTGGTAAACAATATTGAGCGTACAGCTTCGCTTTATATTGTAAAGAACATTTTTTCCATGTTGCTTGCTATTTTCTCTGTGATCTTAATGCTGGATTATCCGCTTGAACCATCGCAGGTTTCACTGATCAGTATGTTTACCATTGGAATTCCGTCCTTTATTCTTGCACTTGAGCCGAATAAGAATCCGATCCGGGGAAGATTCCTCACCAATGTTTTGGTAAAAGCACTTCCAGCAGGACTTACAGATTTCCTTGTGGTAAGTGGGCTGGTATTATTCTGCGGGGAATTTTCTGTGGATCTGGACTGTCTTTCTACATCCTGTACGATTCTTGTGGCAATCGTTGGATTTATGATTTTGTATCGCATTGCAAAGCCAATGAATATAGGCCATATCATTATGATGATCGGTGTGGTTGCAGGCTGGCTGTTCTGTATGCTATTTGTAAGTAAATTCTTTGCAATCACCGGTATTTCCAAACAGTGTGCAATGCTTATGGTTGTGTTCGCAATTATTACAGAACCGGCTTTGCGCTATCTCAGTCTGATTGTGGAAGGCTTGCATGACTGGGGAAGCAGAGTGATGCAGAAAGCAAAAAAGGCGTAGCCATTAGTTGACAGTTGCAAGAGATTGTAGAATCGTCTATAATTAATCATTATAGTTAGAGAAAAAGATTTTTACAAAAGCAGGTGCAGGTGTGCGTAAACGAATCAGGCAGATAGCCAGGGATAAATTCGAATACGATCAGCCATGTATTTCGCTCCCGGAGGAAGAACTGTCGCTTCAGGTGCTGGAAGGACAGACATACGAAGGCAGTTTTTCCGTTGCCAGCACAAACCGGATTCCGGTCCGGGGAATTGTATATACAACAAATTCCCGGATGGAATGTCTGACAACACAGTTCGAGGGCGAAGAGATCCGTATTCGTTATCAATTTCATAGCAAGGGACTTGTGGAAGGTGAAGTAGAGAAGGGTGACTTTGTTCTCGTATGTGAGCAGAAGGTATACATCCTTTCTTTTCGTGTGTCCATTTCCCGATTATATATCGAAGCTTCCAATGGTGTGATCCGCAGTCTTTCGGATTTTGCCAATCTGGCACAGACGAATTGGAGTGAAGCATATCAGTTATTCTATCATCATGATTTTTCCAATATATTCAGCCAGAAAGAACAAAAAGAAGCCATGATGTATCGTGGAATCATGGCAGCCAAACCATCGCAGCAGAACATGGAAGAATTTCTTATTGGTATCCATAAAAAAAGCAGAGTCTGCTTTACGGTTGGATCGGATGATGTTTCTCTGGAGCTGACGGCGG
>URYB01000211.1 GCA_900552085.1 uncultured Lachnobacterium sp. | reverse complement strand
CATTGAATGCAGTATTAAATCAGCGTTCACAGGATGTCCTTACTGCGAACAACTGGAATGTATGCCAGTATGCGGTACTGATGCATATGCTTGCACAGGTATGCGATATGCGTGTCGGCGAACTGGTACACGTGATCGCAGATGCACATATTTATGACCGGCATGTTGACCTTGTGCGGGAGCTGATCCAAAGAGAGCAGCATCCGGCGCCGAAGTTTTCATTAAATCCGGATATTAAGGATTTTTATCAGTTTACGACAGACGATATTACGATTACAGATTATGTGACCGGTCCACAGATTAAAAATATTCCGGTTGCAATATAGGAGGCAGATGAGATGAATCTTATTGCAGCAGTTGACAAGAACTGGGCGATCGGCAAAAATAACGAATTGCTGGTGCGTATCCCGATGGACCAGAAGTTTTTCCGTGAGACAACGACAGGAAAAGTCGTAGTGATGGGAAGAAAAACACTGGAGAGTTTTCCGAACGGACTTCCGCTTAAAAACCGTACGAACATTGTGCTTACCCACAATCCAAATTATAAAGTGAATGATGCCATTATCGTACATTCCCTGGATGAGCTTCATGAGGAATTAAAGAAATATAACAGTGAGGATGTATATGTCATCGGAGGCGAAAAAATATATGAGCAGCTTCTTGATGAGTGCGATGTGGCACACATCACAAAGATTGATTATGCATACGATGCAGATGCATATTTTCCGAATCTGGACGAAAAGCCGGAGTGGGAGATTACGGCTGACAGCGATGAGCAGACGTATTTTGATTTAGAATTTTATTTCTATAAGTACGAAAGAAGATAACATGAGTGATTTTATATTTAGTATCAACGTAACATTTCCGATTTTTCTGGTAATGGTGATTGGATGGGTACTCCATCAGATCGGAATGCTGGATGAGCATTTCGTCACTGTGGCCAATAAATTTAATTTCCGCGTGACCCTGCCGTTTATGCTGTTTCGCGATATTGCGGCGGTCGATATCCGGGAAGTATTTGATTTGAAATTTGTTTTATTCTGTGCCCTTGTAAGTACCATGTGCTTTTGGGTGATCTGGGGGCTGACGAAAGTTTTTCTGAAAGACAAAACGATGCGGGGCGCTTTTGTCCAGTCATCCTTTCGAAGCAGTGCAGCAGTTATGGGGCTGGCTTTTATCAGTAATATTTACGGTTCCTCTGCGATGGGACCTCTTATGATCATCGGTGCGGTGCCGTTGTATAATGTTTACTCTGTCATTGTGCTTACGTTTGAGGCAAACGATGATGGAGCGGAAAAGAATACCGGTAAAATCAAAGAAGCATGTGTCAATATTGCAAAGAACCCGATTATTATTTCCATTGTACTGGGACTGATCGCCGCGTTGTTCGGTGTTCATTTTCCGGTTATTGTGGATAAGACGATTAACTCTGTGGCGCAGCTTGCCACTCCGTTGGCGCTGATCGTGTTAGGAGCAGGCTTTGAAGGTCGCAAAGCCCTTGCCAAAATCAAACCGACGCTCTGGGCCGCATCGATTAAACTATTTTTCCAGCCTCTGGTATTTTTACCGTTGGCAGCAGTCTTGGGATTTAGTGGGGAGAAGATGGTAGCGATTCTGATTATGCTGGCATCTCCGACGACACCAAGCTGCTATATTATGGCAAAAAATATGAAGAATGATGGAACACTGACCGCAAGTGTGATTGTGGCAACGACACTTCTGGCAGCGTTTACATTGACATTCTGGATTTTTGTACTTCGAAGATTTGGACTGATTTAGGAGGAAATACATATTATGGATATCACAGGTAGAAAATTATTCGTAAAGGCTCTGCAGGAAGAGGGCGTAGATACCATATTCGGGTATCCGGGTGGAACCGTTACGGATTTGTTTGACGAATTATATAAGACAGATTCTATTGATCTGGTATTGCCGCGCCATGAGCAGGGACTGATTCATGAGGCAGAAGGCTATGCAAAATCAACTGGAAAGGTCGGAGTTTGTCTTGTGACGAGCGGACCGGGAGCAACCAATATTGTGACAGGCCTTGCGGATGCACATTATGACAGCATTCCGCTTGTGTGTTTTACCGGACAGGTACCACTTGGACTGATCGGAAACGATGCATTCCAGGAAGTGGATATTGTCGGAATGACCAGAAGTATCACAAAATATGGAGTTACCGTACGAAATCGCGAAGACCTTGGAAAAATTATCAAGATGGCTTTTTATATTGCACAGACAGGAAAGCCGGGACCGGTTCTGATTGATATTCCAAAAGATATCCAGACTGCATCCGGATCTGCTGTTTATCCGGATCATGTGGATATCCGCGGCTATAAGCCAATCAACAGTGTACATGTGGGTCAGCTGAAACGTGCGTATAAACTTTTGAAGTCGGCAAAGAAACCGTTGATTCTTGCCGGTGGCGGTGTGAATATCGCGCGGGCAAACAAGCAGCTGCAGGAATTTGCAGAAAAGGAAAATGTACCGGTTGTAACAACGATTATGGGAAAAGGTGCGATTCCTACCACACATCCGCTTTATATCGGCAACTGTGGAATGCATGGAAAATATGCTGCAAATATAGCCGTTACGGAGTGTGATGTGCTGTTTTCCATCGGAACCCGTTTTAACGATCGTATTACTGGTGATCTGAATGAGTTTGCACCGCATGCAAAAATCGTACATATTGATGTGGATACTGCTTCAATTTCACGAAATGTAGTAGTTGATGTACCGGTCGTATCGGATGCAAAGACCGCGCTTGAGAAACTGATTGAATGGGCAGAGCCAAAGAAGACCGAAAAGTGGCTGGCGCAGATAAGACAGTGGGATGAGGAAAATCCATTGGCGATGTGCCGGGATCGTGGGTTAAGTCCACAGATGATTATGGAACACATCAACAAAGAATATCCGCACAGCATTTATGTTACCGATGTCGGACAGCACCAGATGTGGGCAACACAGTATCTGGAACTTGACGAGGAGAGCCAGCTGATCACTTCCGGCGGACTTGGAACGATGGGCTTTGGTTTCCCGGCTGCGATCGGTGCCAAGATTGCAAACCGTGACAAAGATGTTGTACTGGTGACCGGAGATGGCGGTTTCCAGATGAATATTCAGGAGATGGCGACCGCCGTAACACAGGGAACGAACATCACAATCTGTCTTTTGAACAATTATTATCTTGGTATGGTGCGCCAGATGCAGGAGTTGTTTTACGGAAAGCGTTACAGTGCCACCTGTCTGAGAAAACGTCCGGGATGTCCGAATGACTGTAAGGGACCGAATGAGGCATGCCCGAAATATACACCGGATTTTGTAAAACTTGCAGAAAGTTACGGGGCATATGGTATCCGTGTGGAGAATGAGGAAGATATCGGTGCGGCTTTTGCGGAAGCGAAAAAGCACAAAGATGCACCGACAATCATTGAATTTATGATCGCGACGGATCAATTGGTACTTCCAATGGTAAAAAGCGGAAATCCTATGAGTGAAATGATCTTAAAATAGAGGAGGGGAAAATATGTCTGAGATGAAAAAGCGCTGGATTGCGTTATATGTAGAAAACCAGGTAGGCGTACTGGCAAAAGTTTCCGGACTTTTTTCCGGAAAATCCTATAATTTACAGTCACTGACCGTAGGAACAACGGAAGATGAGAGCATTTCCCGTATGACCATCAGTGTTGCAAGCGATGATATTACGTTTGAGCAGATCAAAAAGCAGTTGAACCGTATGGTGGAAGTTATTAAAGTGATCGATCTGACGGATGTGCCGCTTCGGCTGAAGGAATTGATGGTTGTTAAAATTATGGATATCAATGAGACACAGATGACGGAGGTATTTCAGATTGCACAGGCGATGCGTGTGGATGTGGTGGATATCGGGGTGCACAGTGTTATGCTTGAGTGCAGAAGAACCGAGCAGAAACATGATGATCTGATTGCCATATTAAAAAAGAAATTTAAAAATATTTCGGTTGTGCGTGGTGGATCGGTAGCAATTGAATCCATCAGTACGGAGTGCAGATAAGAATTATGCAGATAAGAAAAGAGACGGTTGCAGTGCGCAATCGTCTCTTTTGTTCAGTGCATAAAAACAATTTCTGTTGTCGGAATTTTGTCTTCTATGTGATATTATCGTGCAACCGCTTCGATGATCTCTCCGACATACATGACGTGCATATCGTTGTCGCTGTACCATTTTGGCATGATTTGTGGATCGACAAAGGTGTCTTCCGTAATCGGCACGGCGGCCATCTTGCGACACAGAAGAACGAGATTTGCCTCATCCGGATAAGGGATATTGTGGCGGAATGCCGGTGTCAGACCGGCACCTTTGAACTTGTCATCAACATTGCGTCCGCTCTCTTTTCCACAATAGCTCAATGCATCACGGTATTTCTCATCAAAGAAAGACATGGAGAAAAATTCTCCGTTATCAATAAATTCTTTTGTGTAACGGCTGTCACGGATAAAGATGTAGACAACATTTTTGCCCCAGAGAACGCCGACACCGCCCCAGCTGACGGTCATGGTGTTGCATTTGTTTTTGTCTCCTGCGGAAATCAGAGCCCATTCTTTTCCGATTTTGGTAAATGGGTTCATATTTAACATGTCGATTGGATACGGTTGAAATGTATGCATGAAAATCCTCCTTATATTTAACAATTTAATATATGTACATTATACCAAAATTGAGATTATTTTTTCAAGTAACCCATTGTAGAAACTCTGCATACAATAGCATGAGAAAACATAAAGGGTCTTATATGGATCTGAATCAGAATGTAAATGAAAATGTGGATACAGGAACATTGCGTATCCATTTGACGAATGAATCGAACGGAACGCCGGTACAGGGAGCAAAAATTTCCATATCTTATACGGGAAATCCGTCGCAGACAATTGAGGAGGTGAGTGCGGATGATTCCGGAAATAGCGAAGAACTTACGCTTAATGCGCCTCCACTCGAATATTCTATGGAACCTTCGGAAGAGCAGCCATATGCCGAATATACGATTCGCGTGCAGGCCCCGGGATATCGGGATATTACGGTTTCGGCGATTAACGTCCTTCCTAGGGAAGTGGCGATTCAGAATGTAAGGATGGAGGCGGAAGATGCACCGGGCGACCGGATTGATACGATTGTGATAGCTGCACACACACTGTAT
>URYB01000210.1 GCA_900552085.1 uncultured Lachnobacterium sp. | reverse complement strand
ATCGTTATTTAGTCGATGGTACTTATGTGATTCCGGATGGTGTAACAGTAGATTATAATTATGCAAATGTGCTGATGCGAGATTAACGACTTAGTTATTAGATGGGATGTTAGGAAAAACAAATGGAATACCGATAGGCTTACAGTGCTTTAAGTTTGCAGGGGTGGCATTTTTTCCGTTTGGAAAAGAAGTGGTATATGGCGGCGGTGCAGTTAGCCTAATTGCAAATATTATCTGGCTACTATTTACCCATTATTATTTATCGAACACTTTGTTGAACACTATCGGTCACTTTTGTGGGATATCGGATACAAAGTGTTCGATAAGTGTTTGGTAGTGTCCGTTTATCGGACTCTTATTAGCATAGACTAAATAAAAATATTTGTGCAGAGACTATCGGCACAAATGGATTTAGAAGGGAGGGGTGAGAAGATATCGATGCTAAAAATCTTACATCAGGCCAGCATACAGTATTAGTTACCTCAGAGGGTATTCCGGATGGAGAGACTACAATTACAATTGAATAATCAAAAATAGTTTTAAAATCAGGAAAGACAGAATATACTCTACAAAGAAAGTTTTGTGGAGTATATATGTCAAAAACAATACATAAAAAACAAAAAGAAGAGTCAGGGCAACGAACCGGGTATGGAATCCTTGCCGTGGCTCTTTTTGTCTGTCTAATGGTAATTTCGTATAAGGCGACAAAGACCGTGGTTACAAGCGCAAAAGTGGGAGACCGGGAGTTGCCTATCTATTGTGTGGACACAACGGAAAAGAAAGTGGCACTCAGCTTTGATGCCGCCTGGGGAGCGGAGGATTTTCCGCGCATTATGGATACGCTTGATAAACATAAGGTGAAAGTAACGTTTTTTATGACGGGTGGATGGGTTACGGACAATCCGGATTGCGTGAAAGAACTAGTAAAGCGCGGGCATGATCTGGGCAATCACAGTGAGCATCATTATGACATGACGACCATTTCCCAATCGGAAAAAGAAAGTGAATTAAAAAGTGTGCATGATAAAGTGAAGGAACTCACCGGATACGAGATGTTTCTCTTTCGGCCACCATACGGTGCATATGACAATGATGTGGTCAAGACAGCCTATGCACTCAACTATTATCCAATCCAGTGGTCCGTCGACAGTCTCGACTGGAAGGATTATGGTGTGGATTCGATCATTGATACCGTATGCAATCACAAGGCACTTGGACCGGGAGCTATCATTCTCTGTCATAATGGTGCAAAATATACTGCGGATGCGTTGGATACCATGCTGACAAATCTCGAAGAGCAGGGATATACGATTGTACCGATTTCGGAGTTGATTATGAGGGAGAATTATCATATGGATGCGACCGGAAAACAGATTGCGGATGAAAAGTGAAGAAATTATAAAGAAAGCGATGTATGTTGGAATGAAATGTACATCGCTTATTTTATGTGGAAATTAGTCAGAAGATTCCATATCTCCTAATGCATATTCAATACACTGAATGACAACTTTGTTAAAGGACATATTATTTTCGTTGGCAAGATTTTGTACCTGATCGATTAAATCCTTGGGAAGACGGAGTGATTTGTTTTCATACTCCGTATAGTCGGCTTTTAGCTTAAACATGTGTACCCCTCCTTTACTCTATTTTAATATAGATTTGAAATGTAAGATATATCATAAATACTCATTAATTACTGCTATTGATATATTATAAAAATAAGCATAAAATATAGTGTAAAAGTATCATATTTGCAAAGGAGGATATATATATGAAAAACATGAAAAAAGTGTTTGCGTTTGTTTTAGCACTGGCGATGATTCTTACTACATATCAGCCAACTGCGACATATGCAGCAACAAAGGCACCGACAATCAGTGCAAAGAAGATGACATTGCAGGTTGGCAGTAAGAAGACGCTTACCGTCAAAAATGCAGGAAAAAACGCAACATTGAAATGGTCCAGCAGCAAGAAGAGTGTTGCAACTGTTTCAAAAAAGGGAGTAGTAAAGGCAGTAAAAGCAGGGACTGTCAATGTAAAGTGTAAGGTTGTAACCAAGAGCAAAAAGCATTATATACTGACTTGCAAAGTTACTGTTAAGAATGCAGTAGTCAGCAAGACAGTATCCACACAGAAAGCTTTGGCCTCTGCTTTGAAGAACAAGAATGTAAAGAATCTGACCATCAAGACAGATAAAGAAGTCGCATTCAATATCCCTTCCGGAAATTACGGGAAAGTAAATCTGACTGTGGATGCACCGAATGCAGATGTTGTCAATGCCGGTACATTCAAGTCAATTAACATCAAGGCAATTAAGCCAAACACCTGGAAAGAGAAAGCAAAGGGAAATACCATTACAGTAACTGCAGACGATGCAAGAATCGTCGTAGAAGCAGGAGCTTCACTTTCCAAAGTGACCGTTTCACAGGAAGGCGGCAAAATCAAGATTGAAGCTGCAGGAACCATTGATGCAATTCAGATTGATGCAGCAGTAGACGTCAGCCTCGCAGTCGATGGAACAGTCGGAGAAGTAGCAGTCAGCGCACCGGCAAAGGTTGCAGTCGAAGGAAAGACAACAGCAGCAATTCCAATCAAAGTAGAAGAGACTGCAAAGGGTGCAGATGTAACTTCAAGCACTCCTGTTGAAGTAAAAGCAGCTACAGAGATTTCGCTGAACCTCTCCAAGGGTGCTGAGGGAAGTAAAGTAGAGACTACCGCAGAAAAAGCACAGGTTGCTGTAAAGAATGACACAGCAGATGTGATCAAAGTTACAACACCGGCAGGCACACAGGAAGTTGCAAAAGATACCACTTCAAAAGTTGACAATACCGGAAAGGTGACAGATACCACAACGAATACAAATGGAGATAACAATGGAGGAACTACAGGCGGCAACACATCCGGTGGAAATACATCTGGCGGTGGTTCTTCTTCGGGCGGATCTACAGGCGGGGAAGTAACACCGGACCCAGGACCAACACCAGATCCAGATCCGGCACCAACCCAGACCGTTACATTAAATGCGTTGCATGTTTTTACGCTGAATCAAATGGATGTAGAAATTCCAACAGAGATTTTAGAAGCAAATAAAGATAAAATTATTGTTACGGATGAAAAAGGAACTGTTCAAAAAATTGAGTCATTAAAAGATATGGACGATGAGGAAGAAGTCGCAGACAACGAAGATAATGATGATGAAGATTACGATGACGACGATGATGATGGAACAGAATGGTATAGATATATGCTTACATTTACTTCCAATTTGAATCCAGGAAAATACACATTATCTTATATTGATGGAAATACGAAATATGAGGGAACTTTCCAGTTTGAAGCTGATGATTTTGAAAAAACTGCAGCAGCGGCAGAAAATGTAGGGAAAGAGTTTTTTGAGAAAACTTTTGAAATCTTTCCAGAGGGAAATGAAAATACATGGCATGCATATAAGCAGTTAGGCGAAAAAGTAAGAAAATATGCGGGCGAAGAATATTATGCAGATGTATTTGGCGGTTGTGATGAGAAGTACATTGAAAAAGATGGAAAAACAGGATTAAACGTTACTATTCGTGTACAAGCTGGAGATGGCGATGTGGTAAAAGACATAACAGGTATGGTTTATTTTACATTTACGAAGGAAAAAACAGAAGTAAAAGAACCTGCAATGGCTCATAAAACACAGACATCAATTGTAGTGAAGGCGGAAGACGGACAGGAATATATCTGTTGTGAAGAAGGAACAGCAGAGAAGGACATAAATTGGGATGATGCTATAGATGCAACGCAACATGATGATTTTGGCTTTATTGAATTTTCAGATTTAGAAACTGAGAATAAATATGTAATTTATACGAGAAACACAGAACAAGCTGATGTAGTGAAAAAGAGCAACGAAATTACACTTTCAGACGCAAAACTTCCAATTATCTGCCTGGCAAAAACGGATAATACAAATATTTCTTTAGGAGTAACAACCTTAAATTCAAAGGAAGAAGGATTTTATATTGAGGTACCATATACGGTAAGTGTACAAGATTATGGAAAAACACCAGAAGGTTATAGAACTAGTGGCGAGGCAACAGCAATTTGTACTAAGACAGATTCGGATCCTGTAGATGTAACATTTGTAAGTCTTCCAGAAAACGGAATTGCCAGAGTTTGGTTTGCAGATAATTTATCGGCTGGAAATTATGCGATTCATCTGGAATATAAGTATGTTTGTGAAAAAGATGAAGATACAGACAATCCACAAACGTTGACGGGAAGTAATCCAATTACATATACTGTTACATTTACTGTTGAAGGTACAGAAAAGTAATAACTTATAATAGAAATACTGCTTATCTATATAATGGGTAAGCAGTATTTTATTATATTAAAGAAGGATTAAGGATAAATTTTCAAATCCAAATTATTAGAAAGCATGCGGGGCCCATACAAAAAAATTGTGTCAAAATACCCCGCTTTCCAGAAATTTACGCCTTTTAAAACTAGCAATTGGGTATATATATAAAAATTATAGGAAAATACCCCGCCTTTAGAGCAAAAGCGGGGTATTCCCATGAACTTTTTTTCTATAGACCCTCAAACTGTTTGAAATCAGCCAAAATAGTGGAATTGGAGAGGAAAAGTGGCACCAGAAAGCCAATTTTTTCAAATAGACCCCATAACAAGAAAAGGTTGACAGATGGGAGCAACTACGTTATTCTATATCCACAAAACTCGAATATTTCATATCTGATGTTGTATCTGACATTAGCTACAAATCACGAAGAGTGCGATGAGTCATGCACTCGCAATACCATGAGTTTAATTGAATATTGGGGAATGCAGATGGTCCGTTTTGGTTGTAAAAATGGTTCATTATGTTATACTGAAGAAAGGAAAGAAAAGTATGGGGAATGAAATTACCATCGAAGAGAAGAAGAAAAAGGTTCGAGATTTTCGGCCGATTGATGATGCTTTCTTCGAGGTGCTGGCAGATGATACAGGTTTCTGCCAGGAAATGTTAAGAATTTTACTGGATGATGAGGAACTGATTGTTGAGGAGGTAATCGTACAAAGCAGCGAGAGAAATATCTATGGTCGTTCGGTTCGATTAGATGCGTTATGTACTTTTGAAGACGGAAAAAAGTGTAATGTGGAAGTGCAGAGATCGGATGAAGATGATCATTTGCGCAGAG
>URYB01000209.1 GCA_900552085.1 uncultured Lachnobacterium sp. | reverse complement strand
TTCATGCGGCCGCAACAGAGAAAAATTCTCCTGATTTTCCAGCCCGGCTTTGCCATTTACTGCATATCCCACAGAATGTGCAAACACACGTCCGTACGGATAGCTTCTTGTCTCATTTCCCTCACTGTCCACTTTGGTCGTAGCCAGTGTCTGACCATCTGCCGATAAAATATCGCCTCTTACCACGCGTTCAGAGAACAGATCCTGAAGCGAATTATACGGGCTGTTGATAAAGGACTCACTTTTATATACCTGAAAATATACAAAATAAGCAATCATAGCCAGGAAAAGGCCAAGGAACAGATAGGCAATCACCTGAAATTCTTTATTTCGTACGCGTGCTTGCTGCTTTTTGTTTTTGGGCTTTTCCATATGTGCTACCTCCTTTTTTCCTTTGTTCCCTTTTTTGCACCCGGTCATCAAACTGCATAATATACAGCCCCTGAATGATTCCAAATACAATCAGTGTAGAAAGAAGGGAACTTCCTCCATAACTTACCAGCGGAAGTGTCACACCGGTCGACGGTATAAATTTGATCACGCCACCGATCGTCAGAAATACCTGAAGCGCATACAGTGTTCCAAGTCCAACAGCCGCAAGCCGGTAAAAATTATCGCGCAGTTTCATTGCCACATTCATAATCATAAAAAAGCAACTGACACATACCATAATCAGACACAGAGCAAATACGCCACCCATCTCTTCCGAGATTGCTGCAAAAATAAAGTCTTTCGAAACCACTGGAATCTTATTCGGCATTCCCTGATTGAGTCCGAGTCCAAACCATCCTCCGGTTCCAATTGCAAACAGTGACTGACAAATCTGATAACCTTCATTGTCAATTACGCGAAGCGGGTCCGACCACGCAAGTACACGGGTCTGTACATGCGAAAAGATTTTGTGCCCGATCACCGCCGCAAGGCTCATTGCCAGAATTCCTACACCGAAGTATGTAAATTTGCGGGTTGCAACATAAACCATCACCAGATAAGTAAAGAAGTACAATAATGCACCACCCAGATCCTTAGATGCCACTAACGCAAGCACAAAAAACGCTGAAATGACACTTGTGATCATCACCTGATGAAAATCCTGTTTTTTATACAGCATCGATGCAATAAACAAAACAAACAGTATCTTTACAAATTCGGATGGCTGAATTGAGATTCCGCCAATCGAAAGTGACAATTTTGCTCCATAGCTTGTCTGTCCTGCCAGCGCAACGACAAGCAGTGCCCCGATTCCAACCACCGCATAGATCCACGTCATTTTTCGGAATACCGACATATTCTGTAAAATCAGCGGGATAAGTAAAGCGATAAAAAATCCGGCTCCCACAAAAATAAACTGTCGAAATGCTTTTTCAAAAGACAATCTCGTCAATATGATAAAACCAATGGAAATCAACATACACATATTGTTGAGTACAAGTTCCGACGCATGTTTATAAAACAAATGATACGAAAGAATGATGGCTCCCAAAAGCACGACCTGCATCAAATAGAATGCGATGATCTGTTTATCTTCAGATGTCAGGTAGAGAACCAGAAACGCATCAAAATGGATCGTAAAAAGTAATACTCTTTGCACATGATATATATGATTTTGCCGTTCCTCATCGTCGTTAAAACGAAATACATGAAAACATTCATAGGTGTATATCATAAATAGCAGGATCATAATATATTTTGATACCTGTACAATTAAATGAACCATCCTACTCTACTCCTCTTTTATAATGCCCGTTGGTATAATGTTCCTTCCACTGTTCTGGATACTGTCTGCGTTCCTCATATAAAAACTCTTCTAAAAGATCCATTACGTTACCTGCCATCTTTTCGGACTCCATTGTGAAATCCAGGCGAAATGTCCCAAGTCCCGCTTTCTGCAGTTCACGTATATTGGAAAACAGCATCACAGGAAGCGAATTATACACCACATTGTAGCAGGCACTGCAATAATTTTTCACCGGGAACTGTGCCTGATAACGATCTTTTAAATACGTGATCGTCGGACATTTGTCACAGCCTTTCGTATTTTTATGCACGCACTGTGCACTTGTCATAAGCGGATAATATCCATAGACAATCATTTCACTTTTTTGATTATCGCGATGCATAATCTCACCGCGATTCAGCTCGATTGGAACCGTATTCGCCCATACGCCTTCCTCTGCAAAAAATTGCTGCGCCCGATCGTTATACGTATATACATTCTGATCCGTAATCATTTTGCATTCCGGCAGATATTGTCTGCAATAAGCCAGTTCTTCGTAGCCTCGAACCAGAATTCCATCCAACTGCAGATTCTGCAAGTCGTTTGCAAGAGACACAAACCAATCCGCAATCTCATTCCGGAAAATTCTCGGCATAGCAAAAAACGCCTGTTTCTTTGCTTTCTTTATCTTTGCAACATCCTCTGCAAGTTCATCCATAAAATGCATTTTTCCATAGGCTGCAAAATCCAGATAAATTGCAGATACAAATTTCTTTTTCAGCAATACAGAAAGAAGTTCTCTTTTTTCAGTCAGACAAACTACCGCCAGCTCATTTTCTGCATTTCTAACGTTATTTAAGGCCTTCGGTTTTTCCTCTCCCATTGCTTTTTCCGAGCAGCGATAATATGGCTCTAATACTTTCTCCTGCAACATGGAAAAAGCGTCTCTCCGCAACTGGTTTAATGCGCCATTTGGTAAAAATACGTTTTCTCCCAAATAAACCTTCAAATCGGTAGCTTCAAAAAATGTATCCCCGGTTTTTGCCATGCGCTGCGCAACATCAGCCTCGTTCAATGGCTTCTTTTGTGCTTCCATCACTTCCATGCCCTCTGCACGGAAAGTCTCCCCGCGATACGTCAGTTCATAGGACGCCGGTTTTCCAACCGAAAGCGAAACAGCTCCTGTTACCGGAACTTTCTTTGGATTGGTTACATAGGTTTCTATAATCTTTTCCTGAAGTCCCTGTTTCGTTTTTTCATAACTCGGCTTCACAAAAGTAACCATATCCGGTCCGTTCTGCCGACTGTAATACGCATTGGTAAAACCGCATCGATTGCCTAATGCCAGAATATCCTGCATATCCTGCTTTTCAACCGGAACCTTTTCTTTCTTCTTCTGCGCCAGAAAACGATCAATATATTTTCGATAAAAGGAAACAATACCGGCCGCATAAGGTGCCTGTTTCATACGCCCTTCAATCTTAAGAGAGTATACACCGGCTTCCCACAGTTTATTCAGATCTTCCATACCGCACATATCTTTCAGACTCAATACAAAGCTTTCTTTTTCATAAGTATTGTGCTTTTCATCCAATACGGAATATGCAAGACGACAAGGCTGCGCACACCGCCCTCTGTTTCCGCTTCGTCCGCCAAGCATACTGCTAAGCAGACACTGTCCTGAATAACAGTAACAAAGTGCGCCATGCACAAACGCTTCCAGTTCTACACCTGTCTGGTCGTATATTTCTTTCATCTCCGGCAAAGAGACCTCACGCGCCATCACGATTCTCTCCGCGCCAAGACTCTGTAGCATTCGCGCACCTTCCACGCCGGTAATGGTCATCTGCGTACTTGTATGAATTGGAAGATCCGGGAAATATTCCCTTATAAAAGAAAATACTCCCATATCCTGTACCAGTACCGCATCGAGTCCCCTACGGTAAAAAGGAAGGAGATAATCATACAGTTTTCTGTTAAGTTCCGCATTCTTTAAAAGCGTATTGACTGTCAAATATACTTTTCTGCCAAACAAATGTGCATAATCAATTGCCTCAAGAAGTTCTTCTTCCGAAAAATTATTTGCATATGCACGGGCGCCAAACAAATCACCGCCAACATATACCGCATCTGCACCTGCAGCAATAACTGCCTTAAAAATTTCCAAAGATCCTGCCGGTGCAAGCAATTCGAATCCACGCACGTCCTCTCTATTGTCTGTATTCACGTTATTATTTTCCCCATCATTCATCTGCGTCATTTTTTCACTCATGTTCTTTATTATACTATAAATTTCCTGTTCATTCATTAAACCATTATTAAATTTTGTTTAAATATGGTATGATTCTATAAAAAAGAAAAACTGCCGCATCAACGACAGTTCTATATGCTTGTTCTATTTTTGATTATTCCTGGATGAATCCTTCGTATGATTATCCTTTTTTCCATCCAGAAGTTTATCTTCCAGTGCAGCTTCCAGTCTTGCTTTATTCAAAAGAAGCTCTTTATTTTTGGCTTCAAGCTCCTTGACCGAAGTCTCTGCACTCTCTGTTTTTACCTGATTGGAAATGAGATCATGCTTTAAATCATAAAGTTCTTTCTCTTTGTTCTCCAGATCACGCTCTAATTTTTCAACCTGTGCTTTGGCTTTAAAATAATCATCTGCAATATTCAACTGAATCAATGTATTTTTCATATTAAGAGGAATATGCCGGTAATCTTCTATACCATCAAACTCGCTGATTTTATTGTTGATATAAGCTGCCACCTTCTGAAGATATTCCTCTCCTTCATAGCCGCTCAATGTATATACTTTTCCGTCAATTACTACTTCTGCACTCGTCTTAGCTGCCATCTTTTTTCCTCCCGTTTTCCGAACATCACTCTTGTATTATAAGCTTACTCCCATGGAAATGCAACCGCTATCACGCATTTTGCGTCCGTCCGAAATGCTCATAGGCAAAGGACGTAGCGACTCTTCCCTTCGGGGTACGGTTAATAAAATTATTTTTCACGAGATATGGTTCATACACATCCTCAATCGTGCCGGAATCCTCGCCGATGGATGCTGCAAGCGTATCCAGGCCGACCGGTCCTCCGTCAAATTTATCAATGATAGTAAGAATAATATTACGGTCATTCTGATCCAGTCCCATTTTATCGACCTCAAGCAAATCCAATGCAAATGCCGCAACCTCATATGTGATTCTGCCATCATACTTCACTTCCGCAAAATCCCTGACACGTTTTAACAACCGGTTAGCCAGTCGTGGGGTTCCTCTGGATCTGCGCGCAAGTTCGTATGCACCTTTGTCATCAATTTCAACATTTAACACATGGGCCGACTGCAAAATAATCGTCTTCAATTCATCCACCGTATAATACTCCATATGGCTGACAACACCAAAGCGGTCGCGCAACGGCGCAGACAACATACCTGCGCGTGTTGTGGCCCCCACCAGTGTAAACTTT
>URYB01000208.1 GCA_900552085.1 uncultured Lachnobacterium sp. | reverse complement strand
CCACGACGATATACGACATGTACCTCATCGCCAAGACGAAGTGCTGTTCTGGCAGCATCCATTGCTACGTTTCCACCACCGACAACAACAACTTTCTTTCCGTGTGAGATTGGTGTCTCATAACCTTCTTTGAAAGCCTTCATTAAGTTGTTACGTGTAAGGAACTCGTTTGCAGAGAATACACCGTTGGCCTGCTCGCCAGGAATTCCCATAAATCTAGGAAGACCTGCACCGGAACCGATAAATACAGCCTCAAAACCTTCCTGTGCCATCAGTTCATCAATCTTAACAGATTTTCCGATGACAACGTTTGTCTCGATCTTAACGCCCAATGCCTTAACATTCTCTACTTCTGCAGCTACTACCTTGTCCTTTGGAAGACGGAACTCAGGAATACCGTAGCTTAATACACCACCGGCCTGATGTAATGCTTCGAAAATTGTTACATCATAGCCAAGCTTAGCCAGATCTCCGGCACAGGTAAGACCTGCAGGGCCGGAACCAATGACTGCAACTTTATGTCCGTTTAACTTTTCTGCTTTCTTTGGCTTGATGCCATTCTCTCTTGCCCAGTCAGCAACGAAACGCTCCAGTTTACCGATAGCAACTGCCTCACCCTTGATTCCGCGGACACATTTTCCTTCACACTGGCTCTCCTGTGGACATACACGACCGCAGACAGCAGGAAGTGCAGATGACTCGGAAATAATATGGTAAGCTTCCTCAAAGTTGCGCTCCTTCACCTGTGCGATAAACGCCGGAATATTGATAGAAACCGGACATCCCTTCATACACTGTGCATTTTTACAATTCAGACAACGGGAAGCCTCTGCAACTGCCTCTTCCTCGTTGTATCCATAACATACTTCTTCAAAATTCGTAGCACGAACCTTTGGCTCCTGCTCACGTACTGGTACTCTTACAAATGCATCCATTATTTGTCACCTCCGCAATGACCACAGCCACCGTGGTGGGTGTCGCCTTCTTCATATGCAAGCTTTGCACGTCCTTCTTCTGTCTTATACTGCTGCTGACGCTTCATTGCCTGATCAAAATCAACCAGATGTCCGTCGAACTCAGGTCCGTCTACACATGCGAACTTCACTTCGCCGCCAACCATCAGACGACATGCGCCACACATTCCAGTTCCATCAACCATGATCGGGTTCATGGATACAATCGTAGGAATCTCTAACTTCTTTGTAAGGATTGTAACGAATTTCATCATGATCATTGGTCCGATTGCAACACATACATCATAATGCTTGCCTTCGTTTACCAGTGCCTCTAACTGCTGACATCCGTTTCCGTGGAATCCATATGTACCATCATCAGTTGTAACATATACATTTCCGGCAACTGCTTTCATCTCGTCAATATAGAAAAGCAGGTCCTTAGTTCTTGAGCCCATGATAACATCTGCGTCAACGCCATGCTCATGAAGCCACTTAACCTGTGGATATACCGGAGCGGTACCAAGTCCACCTGCGATAAATACGATATTTTTCTTCTTTGTCTCCTCAAGATTCTCCTCAAGGCATAACTCGGATGCACATCCAAGAGGTCCTACGAAGTCCTCTAAGGCATCACCTTCGTTAAGGCTCATCATACGCTCGGTTCCTGCACCGATTGTCTGAACAACGATGGTAACGGTCTCTTTCTCTCTGTCATAATCACAAATAGTGAGCGGAATACGCTCTCCTACTTCGTCAGTTTTAGCGATAATAAACTGTCCCGGCAAACACTCTGCAGCAACGCGAGGTGCTTTGATATCCATAAGGATAATATTGTCTGCCAATGTCTCTTTGCGAACGATTGGATACATAATCTTCCTCCTAGTGTTAAATACTCTTTTTTAATCATACAGAAAAAGCATGAATATGTCAAAACATATTCCTTTTTCTGCTATATCTTTCAGTTATGAGAAGTATACCAGCTCATCTTCCGGCTTCTGCGCTTTCTCAATAGAAATCGGGTACAACACCGGGCCTTTTCCTTTATACTCGCGGGCAAATTCCACACGAACTTCAGCGGTAATATCAATCCATGACTTGTGCGGGATCTCATCCTCTTTGTCATATTTGCATTTGAATCCGATAAACGTAACATCCTCGATACAGCAGGTCATTGCAAAACGGCCCGGCACGAAAACGCCCTTTTTCAGTTTATCCGGATTATATACAAGTGCACGGAACTTCACTTTCTTACGATCGTATTTCTTGTAATTTTCCATTGCATCCATATACCAGATGGCATAATCCGCATCGGAAAGTTCAATCACATCCTGGTTGATATCAAATGGAAGTTCTTCCGGACGCTCATCGATTGTTCCATCCTTGCGCTCATAGACAATCTGTGCCTTACGGTTGATTGCTTTGATGGAGCGGCGCAGATGACCGCGGTCAGTATCATCATCGGTACGGTTGAAAATGACCACATCGCTGGAGAAAACCTGTTCCTGCATCATTGCACGCATATTGTTCATATACATATCAAAAGTCGTAGAATCCACTGTTGCCAGAGACTGTACGATTACCCATCCCTCCGGCATCTGTGCCTCAAGGATCTTGTCCATGCCCCAGGTTCCATTGTACTCAATGAAAACCTGCTCCGGCTGGAATGTATCCTGAATCTCCTGCAATTTCTGTGGTGTGAACTCCTCTTCGGAATCAATGCTCGTCAGCTTGAAGTTGATGGTGGCAAGTTTTGCCTCGTCATATTCTTTTTCACCATCTTCACACATAATGATGACGCCTTTGGCTCCATCGCCAAATTCGTTTTCGAACAATGTTTCTTCCACTAAAGAAGTCTTACCACTGTCCATAAATCCGGTAAATAAATATACTGGAATATCCTGTGCCATTACTGCTCCTTTCTTTATGCCAGACCGAACAGTTCCTCAAGCTCATGCTCATGGATCTCGGTACCAATTACTACAATACGTCCGGTATAATCCGGCTCGCCTTCACGAATCTCATACTCGCCTGGAACCATATCGAAATAAATCCAGCTTCCGTCAACGCTTTCAACCATACCCTTGGAACGAAGGATGTTGTCAGAATCTACGAAGCCTTTGAGAATCTCTTCAATCTTTGACTTCTCAAATTTGTGTGGTGTCTCCTTGCCCCAGCTTGTGAACACATCATCTGCATGATGGTGATGATGATGTTCGTGGTCGTGATCATGGCATCCACAAGTACAGTTCTCGTCATGCTCATGATGATGCTCATGCTCTTCATGGTCGTGATCGTGATGATGCTCATGCTCGTGTTCTTCCTCATCATGCGCATGGCGTGCTTCTGCAAGAACTTTCATTTCAAGGTTGTCCTGTCCTTCCATAACTTTCAGGATCTGCTCACCTGGAATAGAAGCCCAGTCGGTTGTAATAATTGCTGCATTTGGATTCAGCTTCTGAATCTGGTTTACACAGAACTCCAGCTGTTCAGGAGTCGCATTCTGGCTACGGCTTAAGATTACCGTTGTTGCATACTCAATCTGGTTGTTAAAGAACTCACCGAAAGCTTTCATCTGCTTGCTAGCCTTGAGTGCATTGACAACGGTAACTAATGCATTTAATTTCACATCCTGCTCTTTTTCAATATCAATTACAGATTTCATAACATCTGATAATTTGCCGACACCGGATGGCTCGATCAAAATACGATCCGGATGATATTTGGTGATTACTTCATTTAAGTTCTTGCCAAAATCACCAACCAGTGAGCAGCAGATACATCCACTGTTCATCTCTGTAATCTCGATACCGGAATCCTTTAAGAAACCACCATCGATACCAACTTCACCGAACTCATTCTCGATGAGAACAATCTGCTCACCCTTGAATGCTTCGTCGATCATCTTCTTAATAAATGTTGTTTTACCAGCTCCTAAAAAGCCTGAAATAATATCAATCTTTGTCATTTTATATATCCTCCTTTAAATATGTGAAAGAGTTCTAATCCAACTACTTATATTACCACAATTCGTACAAAAAATGCAAGGAACTAAAGCATCACACAACTCACTGCAGTAACCATGCAATTTCTTCCTTATAGGGCGGAATTGTTTTCTTTGCTGATCCTTCCTCGCAAAGCCACGGTGTCTCAAGAATTTTCGGCACTTCCAGGAAACGCTTGTCATGCACTACCCGATACAACGCCTCGTATCCAATGGTTCCCTTTCCGATATTTGCATGACGGTCCTTGTGTGCACCAAGCGGATTCATACTGTCATTCACATGAAAGACCGCAATCTGATCCAAACCAATGATACGATCAAATTCCGCAAAGACATCCTCATAATGATTCACCAGATCATACCCTGCATCATTGACATGGCAGGTGTCAAAACAAACGCGCAAACGCTCCTTTTTCTCCACTCCATCATAGATTGCTTTCAATTCCTCGAAACTTCGTCCGATTTCACTGCCTTTTCCCGCCATCGTTTCCAAGGCAATGCAGACATCATCCCCGTTCTGATTCAATACGGTGTTCAATCCTTTGATAATCTGCGCTGTGCCTGCCTCGGTTCCTGCATTGACATGGCTGCCCGGGTGCAATACCAACACTTTGCTTCCCATCGCAGCAGTACGCACAATTTCTTTCTCCAGAAACTCTACTGCCAACTCATACGTCTCCGGCTTCACTGTATTTGCCAGATTGATAATATAAGGTGCATGCACCACAATCTCATCAATTCCGTGCGCGTGCGCATACTCCCATCCGGCTTCTATATTTAATTCTTCCACATCTTTTCTCCGGGTATTCTGTGGAGCCCCTGTATAAAGCATAAAAACATTTGCCCCATAAGATGCCGCCTCTTTCGCGGAAGCAAGAAACATCTCTTTTCCAGCCATACCGACATGCGATCCTAATTTAATCCTACTCATTTACATTCCTCTTATCTCTGCAATTTGTTTCAATACATAACTAATCAAAAGTTAACATAATATCCCCTATTTTGCAAACCTTTTACAATTGTGTTCGAAAAAAAATAACACTTTTTGATTATTTGTGATAAAATATCCTTTGAGCCTGTTTTTGGTTCAAAATTTTACGATTTTATGGAGAAAATAATGAATAACTATAAACGCGGACTGGCAGCCGGAATCCCGATTGCTTTGGGATATCTGTCAGTTTCCTTTACCTTCGGAATTAAGATCGGAAGAGCGTCGTGTAGGGAAAGAGTGTA
>URYB01000207.1 GCA_900552085.1 uncultured Lachnobacterium sp. | reverse complement strand
GGATATCTTCCGGATAATTCGTCTGAAACACTTCATTGATCAGCGGAATGAGAAGGTATGGCATCTTCTGGGCGATTGTCCGAAAGACATCGTCGAAAATAGTGCCATGGACTTCTTTGGTTGTTTCTGTAGTTACATCTTTGGTTTTCCCCATGTAATATGTTACCTTTCTTTTAGTATATATCAAAAAGAACTGATTTAACAGTCTTTTGTGACCTGAAAATAATTTAAAAGTAAGTTATTAAATTTTAAAAATTGATTGGTAATGCGGGCGATACGCCCAGGCATATGAAATATTTTGAATATGTAATTTTAGAACTACATAAATAAATACTATGTGCGCATTATAGCATTTATGTTACGTTATGTCGAGACATTTTTGAAACATATGGGACTTTTAATACAGCAAACAGTGGCACTATATTAGTCGTTGAATTATGCTCCTCATAGGTGTAGTATTATCTACGGAACTTTAGTACTAGTGCAAAAAGGAGTTACAGATGAAAAAATGTTTGAATTGTGGAATGGAAAATTCCGATGACAGTTTATTCTGTGCAGGCTGTGGAACCCGGCTGCCAGCTGCGCCAGAACCGGAAGCAGCACAGGAGCAGAACGTAGTTGCCCAGGAACCGGCACAGAGTGAGACCAATCCAACAGAGAATGTCACAAACAATGCCGCAAATAATGTGGTAAATGATCCGGGCAATTATGCAGGCTACAATGTGCCGAATAATATGCCAAATAATACGCAAAACAGCATGGTTAACAACACACCAGCCCCGGCAAAGAAAAAGGGACTCAATAAGAAAATCTTTATCCCGATCGCTGCGGTCCTTGCAGTAGTCCTTATCGTAGGTGTCGTAGGCGTGGTACGTATCAATGGCTTTAAGAATTATGTTGCAGCCTTTGAGAAGGCTTGTAATGGATACCTGTCACTCGGAAAATACGAGAGTGAATACGAGCAGGACATGGACGATGCAAAAAGCATTATTTCCGGTTTTAAGTTTTGGAAGACTGGAAATCAGAGAGAAAAAATGCAGCAGCTGAGCGATGAAATTTCTGCATTGAATGCAAAAGTTGCGAAGTATCAGAAGGCATACGAAGAAGCAACGGCTAAGATGGAGAAAGACAGCAAGTATTTTCTTGGTGATTATGAAGATACGTACAATGAGGCAAAGGCAGACTGCGAGAGTGCCTTGAAGGATTTCGATGAGCATGAGAGCCGGAAAGAGACAGAGGCTTTTAGCAAGCTCGTGGATGAGATTATTGACTACAATAAGACAGAGGGAGACAACATGCTGTCTTATGTTGAAGACGGTGCGGATGATGTCTATTCCTGTGAGGAGTTTCTGCTTGGACAGAGTGCCGAGAAAGTGAAGAGTGCTTACAATGCAGGAAATTTCAAGGAAGAAAAGCAGGAATATGATAACTACCAGAGTCTGGACAATAAATTTACAACCCCTGGAAATATTTTAAATTATGATCAGGTGGATGTGTCACAGGACAAGCAGATCAATCTGTACGTGAACAGTGACAACAAAGATGAGAGCTGGAACAAGGATTCATTTGTGATCTATGAGAAAAAAGATGATTCGGATGAATGGGTTAAATGTTCAATTTCAGATGTAAAGCAGATCGAAGGAAATATGTCCATTGATCTGGTGGCAGATATCAGTGACAGTATGAGCTGGCAGTTTGGTTCTATGCAGGATTGTCTGAACCAGTTCACAGAGGCAACGGAGGATGATACGAATCTGGGATTATCTACAATCTCATCCGTATATTCTAGAGAACTGACTTTTACAACGGACAAGAATTCGGTGGAGACGGCAATCAACAACCTGGAGTGTGAAGGACTTACTTCTTTATATCAGTCTCTGTATTCGTCTGTTTTGTACACAGCGACAGCGACCGGTTCCCGTTGTGTTGTGGCTTTTACGGATGGTATGAACGTACCATATGGTTCCGGTTATGATTACGATGAGGATGATGTCATCAACATTGCAAAGACGTATCAGATTCCGGTGTACATCATTGGTATAGGTGATGATGTAGAAGATGGTGTGCTGCGTAATATTGCTGAATCCACAGGCGGATTTTATCACAATATCTATGATGTTTCCGAACTGTATGATATTTACGAGCAGATCTATGAACAGCAGAAAAGCATTTATCAGATCAATTACAGCAGTGAATTGAAAAACAAAGATAACCGTCAGGTTTATGTATATGGCGAGAGCAATGACGGTGCGGATGTGATCCGTTTCCAGAGTGCAATCGATGCGGAAGTGTTGGCGGATGCATATGGGGATGGCAGCGAATTCAGTGCTTCCGATCTGGCTGCTTTTTATACAAAGAAGAAATATCTGTCCCAGTATGAGCTGGAAAATATTACAAGCGTGCAGGATGTTCAGACCATTATCAATATTTATTATGCAAAGAATGATTACAAGTTCGGCAACGAAGATGTTCTTGCACAGATGAAAAAGCTGGGGGTCATTACGAAAAACGGAACCAAGGATATGAACGGCGCGGTAAAGAAGATGAAGAAGAATGCTACTTTATATAAGAACCTTATGGCATTGCACAATTACCGTTATGAGCTGTTTTATAATATTGGATACGATGCATATTATAACAGTGGATGCACGGATTATTTGGATTTTAAAGCGGAAGTAAACCAGCAGGTAGGCGAAAGCGCGGATTCCACACGATACAAAGATATTATGAAAAAGATTTATAAGAGATTGCAGGAAGAATACTAAGTGGATTTTTAAACGTGCACTTTTCAATAAGCTATGGATAGAGTATACTATTCATAGCTTATTATTTACAGGAGGAAACGCCGATGGGAATTTATGTAAATCCTGGAAATGAAGAATTTAAAAGAGCGGTAAATTCAAAAATATATGTAGACAAGACAATGCTTCTTGCTTTCACAAACCAGAATTTAAAATCGGAGCATCAGAACATCTGCGTCAGCCGTCCCCGCCGTTTCGGAAAATCCATGGCGGCAAATATGCTGGTGGCATATTATGGAAAAGGGGATGATTCCTATGAATTGTTTAAACCCTTTAAAATTGCAAAAGATCCTGATTTTAGAAAGCATCTGAATCAATACAATGCGATTCATCTGAATATGCAGCAGTTTCTTGGGCGTACAGAATCCGTGGAGGAAATGATGGAACTGATTTCCAGAAAAGTGGTACGGGAGCTGAAAAGGGAGTTTCCACAGGTCACATATTATGAGGAGGATCTGGTATCGGTTCTGGAAGAAATCTATTCCCAGACGCGGAGCTATTTTGTTTTCGTGATTGATGAATGGGATTGTATTTTTCGGGTGAACCCGATGGATGCGCAGGCGCAGAAAAAGTATCTCAACTTTCTCAGGGATTTGCTAAAAAATCAGCCTTACTGTGTGCTTGCATACATGACCGGCATTCTCCCAATTAAAAAATACGGCGAACATTCCGCCCTGAACATGTTCGACGAATACTCCATGACCAACCAGCGCGAACTGGCAGAGTTTACCGGTTTCACAGAATCTGAAGTGCAGGAACTCTGCCAGCAGTACGATATGCCATACGACAAGACGAAACAATGGTATGATGGCTATGATTTAAAGGGTGTGCAGATTTACAATCCACGTTCTGTTGTCATGTCAATGCTTGGTCATGACTATGACAGCTACTGGACAAAAACAGAGACGTATGAGGCATTAAAGAAATACATCCAGATGAACCAGTATGGGTTAAAAGAACTGACCACCCGATTGATTGCGGGGGAACACATCCCGGTAAATCCGGATAAATTCCAAAATGACATGACAACGTTTGCCAGTGCGGACGATGTACTCACGTTGTTGGTTCATCTGGGCTATCTGACATATGATTTTTACGCACAGACTGTCTGTATACCAAATCAGGAAGTGCAGAAAGAGTTTATTAACTGTATCGAGGACGGAGGCTGGGAACCGGTGATGGCGGCCATTCGACAGTCAGAGGATTTGATGGAAGCTACACTTCGTGGTGATGAAGAATATGTTGCACAACAAATTCAGCGGGTGCATGAAGATAATATTTCCATTCTGAAATATAACGACGAAAATTCCCTGGCATGTGTACTGTCACTGGCATACTATGCGGCAAAGAAAACGCATGAGATTTACCGGGAAGTAGCAGGCGGAAAAGGGTTTGCGGATCTGGTGTTTGTTCCGAGAAAGCATGTGGAAAATCCGGCTATGATTGTGGAATTAAAATGGGATCAGTCTGCACAGACAGCGCTTGATCAGATCCGGGAGAAAAAGTATGGCAAGGCATTAAAGGACTATCATGGAAGGTTGCTTCTGGTCGGAATTAATTACAGGAAGTCGGAAAAAACTTATACCTGCAAGATAGAAACGGAGACAATAGACAAATGAACCAGTATATATTTACCCCAACCGGATTTTACCCGGACACACAGGAAAAAGAAACTTTGGAGAAGCGCTACGAAACCTTATATCACATGGGATTTTCCAAGCGGTCAAAAGAAATGTCTTCATCGGAGTTGTTTTTATATGAACTGTCAGAGGCATTTTTCCAGTGTCTTACAGAAATGCCGGAACTGGAACTGACAAGAGAAGCAACGCATGTGGTGCCGGATGAGGAACATCTTGAGCATCTGCTTTCGTCAGTTCCTTATGCAATCGGGGCAGAACATATTGACCGTAAGTGGATTGCCGGAGTATTTTCGCAGCTGGAGCAGATTTTTCAGAGGGAAATTTCAGGTTATAAAGGCAGTGTGGAATTGTATCTCACAGAGCAGAATCAGAAGCTGCATGTACCGGAGAGGATCTTTCTGCATCTGGTAGAAAATAAAGATGGCGAAGATCCGTTTGTTTTTATGGCAACCTATGCTTCGCTCGGAGAGGATCATGCCGTGCATCATATGCCGCTGAAATACGCGCTGACCGAATATCAGGATGACAGAGATAAGCTGTTGGCATTGTTGTCCTGCCTGAACCGTGCGGCAGAGGTGTCGGATCTGATTGCAGAACTGGTAGAAAGCGGGGAGATGTTCCATGTTCTGCGTTTTACAGGGAAAGAGGCATATCAGTTTCTGCGTGATGTGGAAAAAATCGAACAGACCGGTATTCTCTGTCGGATTCCGAACTGGTGGAGAAAGCGTGCAAAGATCGGAAGAGCGTCGTGTAGGGAAAGAGT